>VXON01000164.1 GCA_009840065.1 Cenarchaeum sp. SB0662_bin_33
GTGTGTATGGGCGATTTTAGTACTGCATAAACTTATGCACGCCGCTATAGTATTCCGTATACAAATCATACTCTCAGAACCAATCCTGGTAATTCAGGATAGATATGCGGGCCATAATGTAGCTTGTAATATCAAAGTCCGGTTCCGGGCAGAGGTGGTGAAAGGCCACAACCGTGCATCAAAACACTGCACGGCAAACATCCATGGTAATGGACACCTAGGCGCAGAGGGTTCTATGTATCAGACCACGGCGAGTGTGATGGCCATATGAGGCGCCAAGCCGAATGTAAAACTCTGGTATGCGTAATGAACTCGCAGATACGAATCCTTCTCTCTGCGGGATGAACCTACAGAACAATCCCAGACAGCTGGATACATTGCTATTTTTGGGTAATTTGAAAAGTCTTTTGTCTTTGCGAGGGGAACCCTTTTCTATATAAGCCCCATATGTAGATACAGTAATGAGGTATCCCCATGATATCATACTGCATTATTTGGGGCTGTACAACATATACTCCCGGCGATTGGAAGATGAGATAAAACAGGGAAATATACCCGGACACATAGCGATAATACTTGATGGGAATAGAAGGTGGGCAAAAAAACGACTTGAGTTAGAGAATGCAGGTCACTTTCGCGGGGCCGACGCGGTGGAGAAACTGCTTGATTGGTGCGAAGAGTTGGGTATCAAGATAGTTACATTATACGTATTATCCGCAGAGAACCTATCCAGGGAAGATGAAGAGCTGTCGTATCTATATCAGTTGATAGAGGTTAGACTCAGAAAGCTGTACGATGATCCTCGGATACATCGTAACAAAACTAGGGTACGTGCCATAGGCAGGATGGAGCTTTTGCCGGACGGCATACTTAATGTATTAAAAAAACTTGATGAGGCAACCAAAAACTATAGTCGCAGATATCTAAACATAGCCATAGCGTATGGGGGCCAGGACGAGGTATTAGATGCCATAAAAAAGATTGTTAAAAAGGTACACATGGGCGAGATAGATATAGATGACATAACAGCCAAAGAGATTGAGTCAAACCTCTATACGTCACACCTGCCCCAGTCGTCTCCAGATATGATACTGCGCACATCAGGCGAGAAGAGGTTAAGTGGATTTTTGTTGTGGCAGGGAGCATATAGTGAGCTTGTGTTTATGGATATACTGTGGCCGGAGTTTAGAAAGATTGACCTATTACGGGCAATACGCACGTTTCAGAAACGTAGACGTCGTATGGGTAAGTGATGGGTCAGGGTCATCAGTATAATATTAAAAATTCAAAGACTAGTCTGCTCCGAGTCAGTGTTATAACACTACATTAACCAGCAAAGGTTGGGTAGATTTCATCTAGAATTTAGATTATGGTACTAGTTCTCTGCTCCAAGACGCATCCAGGCACCATCTGAAATCTGCCAGATCTCATAGTTGGCTGTGGCCAGATCACCATACTCGGTTAATTCAAGGCTGCCCGAAGAGCCCAGCATGCGGAATGCCACATGTGGTATTGCATCAGTCAGTGTATTGGTATCCACACTCTGTGTCTGTAGTATTGTTGTGCCCAAGAGCCATACGGAGTCATAAGCGGCATAGCCATACGTGCTGATGGTTGCGTTGTACATATCCATGTATTTTGCATCAATAGCATCTTTTATGTGGTTGTCAGCAGTTGTGATGGAGCGTGTCACGGTAAACTGAGTGTCTGCGGCAAACTTGCTTGCTGTAGGATCATCTACAAAGTAATTCTTCTGCGCCTGGATATTGGAGGAGAACCATCTCACATTTGGTATGTTCTCGTATAGTTTCATGGATTGTATCATCGGTAGAAATTCATCCGAGCCCACATACAGTACGCCAACCTTATCGGCGCCATACTCGTCTATCAATTTGCCTATATCTGCATCCAGCAGACTAACCTCTGCGGAGAACTCTGTAGCTTCAGGATTATATCTAAACCCAGTCTCCACCTTCGTGCCGTTAAATCCATCTACAACACTACCGACTAGGCCATCTCCCCATGCATCGCCACGAACGACGGTTATCAACGCCTCAATTCCAGCATCACTTAGCATTTTGTTTATAGCAGGCGCCTGATTACTATCGCTAGGTACAAGTCTGAACACAGAGTCATCTATTTCAAGACTCGCGGCCTGAGAACCATGTGATATAACCAATAGATCATTTGCATCGATGTATCTTATCGCCGATTGTACATGCGAACTGTACGCCACGCCCAGTAGCAAATCGACACCGATACTGTTGAATGTCTGAATCTTTTCAACGGCTATGCTACCCTGAGACTTTGCATCTTCATACGATACAGAGAATGTCCAATCAGCACCTATTGTATCCAAGTACTCGTTGAACTCCGCAATGGCCATTTGCGCTAGGACTCTGCCTTCTACGCCTTCGGCCCAGTCAGAATCGAATATATATCCAATCCTTACGTCTTTGGGAATCTCAGCCGATGCCACGCCTATGGCACTTACAGCAATTACTGCCACTAGGACGGCGCATAGTTTATTCATTAGAGTGAGGGATATATATCAGTTAATAAGTCTAACATGATAATGATCTTGATAGGGTTCTGTCAATTTGGAAGACCATCAATCTTGCCATGATGAACCCACGTACATTAGAATTGCAGGACTCGGTTCTCTGACACCGCACCGCAAATAATCTTTGAGTGTATCTTTGTTTGATGCCACAACCCAACTGCATGCCCTACATCACGGTAGCCTTGATTCAGACAACACCAGATGCAGGCTTGGGCCTACCCTCTACCACTCCTTCATGCAGTATCTTGTAGACCCTCTTAAAGAATCCACGAATCGGGCACTGCGTCTGGTGCAGGGCTTGGATTTTCCTCCAATATCTACACACTAAAAGCCACTATAAGAGCCATCGGCTAATATGAGATGGCAAGGGGCGCTACAGAGTTTACAGTGGACCTAACCCGCAACAAGTAGAGCGATGCCAGATACAGATACATACCAAAACCGGTACTAAAGATTCTGGACCATCCGGAGCGTCCACGGTTTGTCATACGGAATTGTCAAGTAATGGTAGAGGTAATCGGTCACGAATAAGATTTCGTACCAGGTACGTTACACTGCCAGATTTTTGGACTGTTTTATCCGGAAATCATGTCGCGCTACATTCTGGTCGTTAGTCACGAAT
>VXON01000074.1 GCA_009840065.1 Cenarchaeum sp. SB0662_bin_33
ATCGCCCTATGTGCGAAAATTAAACTACAGAAACTTATGCACGCCGCTATAGTTGATGCGACCCGATATGTGAACAAAGACACAAAGCACTCCGACCATATGTTTGAGTTGCATATCGCCGTGCAGGTACCGGTAGAGCCACATCGTGCTACAGGTGTGGTACGAGGCATCAATGTAGGAGGCAAGCACCTGGCAGTTACCGTTGACACAAATGCTGTACACAACACGCGCCAGAGACATACTGCGGGAGATTGACGCATTAAAGCGTCTACGCGACCGCAAAAAGAAGAGTGGTTGGAAGTGGTGTATGATACACGACCAAATATACAGAAAGGCCAACAACATTGCTGCGAATACAATAAACCAGACCGTATCGCGCATAACGAGTGGCGTGGATGCAGTCGTGGCCGAGGCATTATCGATAAAAGGTATGACCACCCATGGCGGCAATCACAAGCGTAACATGAACCGTACAATGCGGGAGAACTGTCTTGGTGAGTTTCGAAGACGGTTGGCGCAGCGATGTGAGGGGGAGGGTATCACACTATATGGGGTGGCGGCCAAACATATCAGCCAGACATGACACATGGTGGGTGCCAAGTCGCGTGTATCCCGTGATGGATTAATCTGTACCAGGACGTTTCACGCGGATGTCAATGCCGCCTGGAACATCCTGTATCGGGCGGCAGGGAAGGTCGCCCTCAGACGGTCGGGGCAGGGGGGCAACAAACCAACGTCTTTCATGCTCCGTGCTATACACAAGAGCCGTCAGGAAAGAGAAAAGTATACAGGTGTGGCTGTGTACTTATCTGTATAATTCCATAGATGCCTTCAGCGACACATCCATATCTTTGAGCCTCAAACTAAACCTTGCGGGCGGGACTCACTGAAGAGTCATCAACGCAACATGCACTAACCTGCAAAGGGTTTAATTTCGCATTACAAAACAGATGTCAAGCTCCAGTGGTGTAGACCGGTCAAGCATTTCGCCCTTTCAAGGCGAAGATCTCGGGTTCAAAATCACAGATGAAACTCCCGACTGGAGCACTAATTTAGTCACATACAAGGCAGCAGACTGGTTAACAAAAACAGTCATGGGCATTTACCAAAATCATCCGTGTACTATCTATATACTAAATCCATCATAATACAGCATGGCAGGTTTGAATAGCATGGATGTGGTGGCCAGTGCAGTATCAGCATGCACAAGGTGCGACCTGTGTCAGAGCCGTACCAATGCAGTACCGGGCATGGGCAGCGGAGAATCGGGAATCATGTTTGTGGGAGAGGCTCCGGGCCGAAATGAGGATTTCAGGGGTAGGCCATTTGTGGGCAGGGCAGGCCACATACTTACAGAAGCCTTGGAGAAGGCGGGCGTGTCCAGGAAGGATGTATACATTACAAATACTGTAAAATGCAGGCCGCCAAACAATCGCAATCCCCACAGAACAGAGAGGGAGTCATGCAAAGATTATCTGGATGCTGAGATACGTCTACTAAAGCCGCGTATAATATGCATACTCGGAAATGTTGCACTAAAGTCACTACTGGGCGATGATGGAATTACATCAAAGCGTGGCAGCATAGTTAAAAAAGACAGCCTAGTGTATTTTCCCACAATCCACCCTGCCGCGGTACTTTACAATCCGCAGTTGGCCCACACACTTGAGCAGGACATAAAAAAATTGTTCACCATACTGGATTCGGATAATGGTGTTATACATTGATTCTGCCTCGAGAGTTCTATAACAATGAAACCCAACTGGTTGCAGTATCGCTACTGGGAAAACGACTGGTCAGAACAATAAATGATATGACACTTTCGGGAATAATACAGGAGACTGAGGCGTATGGTCATCATGATGATCCGGACAGCCATGCGCATAATGGGCGTACCAACAGAAACTCTCCCATGTTTGAGGAGGTGGGGAGAGTCTATGTGTATTTCATATATGGCATGCATTACTGCTTTAATGTGGTGTGCAGGGCCCCGGATGTGATGGCGGGAGCTGTACTTGTACGATCCATAAAACCCGAACGTGGAATCTCCCACATGATGGCAAACCGTAAGCGGGATACGGTGGTAGGCCTATCTGATGGCCCAGCCAAACTGACACAATCGTTACACATAACCACTGAGCAGAACAATGAGGACTTGACCACGTATGGCATAATACACATTGAGGATACCGATATTACGCCGCAAATTATAATGCGCAAGTCACGAGTGGGTGTCAAATCTACAATAGATTGGAATTTTAGCTGCTCTTTCTAGATTCATCTTCATCATAATCCAATGTCCATGGGGCTACCCTGCCTAAAACCCGTGCCCAATCCATTCGCAGCAGCAACACCACTGCTAGGGTGGTCCCAACCCCAAATATTATGATGCCTATGAATACATCAGTAGCTTTTACGACATCCCCAAGATACGTCTCCACTATGGAGAGTCCTAGATAGTGGGACAGTATGACTATGACATAATGTAAAACTAGTTTTCCACATAGGGTGGATATGAAGAATCGTCTTGGATCATACTTTGCCAGACCCAGCGGCACATAGACCATGTCATCGGGTATGGGTGTGGCTGCAGCAACAAATACCGCCGTGGCCCCGTACCGCTTGACCAATCGTTGGAATGGAACTATTCTCTTACGGGTCTTTTTATTCATAATGCGGCGGCCACTATAACTGACATAAAATATTATCTGCTTGGCAGCCGTTGCGGCAAGAGCAGACAGTATGGCTAGGGCATGTAGGTTGAATGTGTCTCCCACAGACATTGTAACTAATAATATGAATGAGGGTACCGGTATGAATGGGGCCAATGATCCAAAAAAACTTAGTAATATCAGACCCAGATATCCCACTTCAGAACCAAATGGAAGCAAGGCAGCAACATCCACATCAAACCTATTGTAGCATAATATTTAACACACCCGGGTTGGTTCTCTTGAAGACGCGCTTGGTGGCTATTTTACATGTGGCATAGCAATTTGAAGATAATCTGAGGACTACAGTCTGAATCTGAATATCACACCAGATTAGAGACTAAATGCTGAGTCTAAATGTCGTATCTATCCTGGTTCCTCCTATAGCGGCGTGCATAAGTTTATGCAGTACTAAAATCGCCCATACACACTACT
>VXON01000125.1 GCA_009840065.1 Cenarchaeum sp. SB0662_bin_33
GAAAAAATTATGTAAATATACCAGAGATAGAAATACAGCAGATTTAAAGAAGTGTACTTGGTCAGCAAAACACAATATTTGTGCATAAAAAACAACTTTCCATCTGGAAAATAGGTCTGACCTGACCATGTACAAAATTTGATATCCAGGTAGTGTCTGAGGATTTTTCCACTCCTAGCACCTAGGTGTCAATTAGCACTTTTCCACTTTCTGTTTTAATCTGTTATTTTTCATCTTCAAGTGCAGTAATTTTGGCATCCTTCTCAGCAATTTGAGCATCCCTTTCAGCAAGTTGTATATCCTTCTCAGCCATCCCCTATTCGTGCTTCTTGAGGTGGTCAATCTCAACCTCCGTTTCAGCCAAGCGCTCTCAGATCTAGCGTCATTTTTGCCAGCCTCCCGAATGCAGACGGGTTGACATGTTAAATACCAAAACTCCAATACTTGCATAGTGACTGTATCTACTCATTTTCATGTACCAATGAGTAGATACTAAAATCACTGTTTAACTATGTTATCTAACTACACCTTTGAAGGAAATTAAGGAGGGTTGACCTCTTACCCTTTTTTATCTACATTTTTGTTGGATTCGCTATTGCCAACATACTCTTTGTCCACTTCAGCAGTGTCCTTTATGTTATCGATACCTGCTAATGTTTGCCAAGATTCACGTAATTTTTGAACCATGAACCATGCCGACTTTTGTGTAATGCCCAAGTCCCTGTGTAGTTTCATTGAACTAATACCATTGCCATTAATCATAAATTGATATGTCGCGATGGCCCATTGTTGATAGCCAATCTTGGAGTGCTGCATGACTGTGCCAATCCTGACTGAAAAATAGGTTTTACATAGTGAACAATAATATGGCATTGTTAGGTGTCGTCCCTCCAATGTATCATCATGTTGGCACCTAGGACATTTACGACCATCTTTCCATATATTGGCCTCAAACCAATTTTCGGCAGTTTTATTATCAGGAAACATTTTGATAAGTTTTGTTAGTGTGATTTCTTCATTGTGATCTTTGTCTGATGCTTGTCGCATATCACGCCTAAGAAACACGAATTTTATAAATCCTACCTATGTATATAATTCCTCCTTCCGCATAATTTATTTATAAATTGGACAAACTGTTCAATGACTTATATAGCAAAGAAGGGACTGGATAACATGACAAATTTATCAATGCAGGTCACTAGATCTCCTAGAAAGGTGCCGGTTGCCGCTGTTGTGATTCTGGGACTGGTCTTTACGGTTGGACTGTTTGTAGTTGGCTTTGATCAGGGACACATTTTGAGTGTAGTATTTGGCGAACAGGCGTTTGAGGAAATGTACATTCACGAACTGACCCATGACCTGAGGCACACAGCAGGGTTTCCGTGTCATTAGATTCTGAGTAGGTATGAATACTATTCTTTTCATTTCCATAGTGTTGATTGCAGGAGCAATGGCGGGAACCATTCATGGTCTAACCAACCTAGCCTTAGTGGAACCATACCTAGATAATGCTATAATGATAGAAAATCAGGCCTTGTTTGCATCTGGCCAGGCAGAAGACACTCCAGAGTTCTGGGCCGAGTATAAATCATACAGGAGCTGGCAGAAGGAGGGGCAAGTGTTGGCCAGCGCCATTTTGGGAACGTCAATGGGAGCGCTTTTTGGTATAGTGTATGTGCTGTCCAGAGATGCCCTGCCAAAGGGCGGTGACCTGAAGAAGGCCTCGGTACTGGCCGCGATCATGTGGTTCTCAGTGTACTTGGTCCCGTTCTTCAAGTACCCGGCAAATCCGCCTACGGCGGGGGACGGTGAAACAGTTGTGCTTCGTGCAGCACTCTACCTTTTGTTTATTGGCATTACGGGATTTGGTGTAGTGGTTTTTTATCAGGTGTATCGGCGGTTGACAAAGAACAAAAGGTTCGTGGCGTTTGCCGGATATGCTGCGCTGGTGGCTGTTGCGTTTGTGCTAATGCCCCCCAACCCGGATGAGAACACAATTCAGACAGAGCTTCTGAATGGGTTCAGGATCATGTCCGCCATTGGTGTCACCATATTCTGGACTACATTAGCAATAATCCTAGGTGTATTGTGGCAGAGGTTAAGGCCAGATTCTGAAACAAATCTGGAACATCACTAATAAACGCAGTATATTCTCAGCAGCAGGGATGCGTGAAAAGGCCCACCGCACGCGACATGCCCGTAACTAGGATGCCTAATCAGAGGATAGTGTCCGCAGTGCGGAGTTGATCGCAGAGATTTCGGCTACGAAGGGATCGTCTGCAGACACAATGATGACCAGATCCCCCTCCGTGGGCCTCAGACCATCAAGCAAGGTAGTTCTTGCCTCGGGATCATCACCCAAGCAGTCCACTACCGCGTTGGGAAATACGAACCTACCTCCTTTGAAGACAAGGGTGGTCGCGCCTTTTGCGCCGCACATGATCGCATAATCGCGTTGGTCTATGCCGCTGCTTATTCCCGATGTGTAACCTCTCACGAGAATTGCGTGGTTGTGTCTTTGGTTTGCCATACTGCATGGCCCCATGGAACACTGAGACGGTATTGTCCGGAACATCTCTTCAGCAAAACGTCTACCATCATCGGTCAGGAACATACCTGCCCGTATGGTGCTTGCTAGGCCGGACTGCCTGAGGCGCAATACCAATGTCCTTACCGCCCCCTCCCCTATACGTAAACTATTGCATAGAGCTTGGCGGCTGATATATGTCTGGTAGGACATCATATGAATAGCCTTGAATAGATGAGGCGTGCCGAACGTGAGCATCCTGCTCGAGTCTCTTCTGGACACCATCTCGTACAGTACATCGACGGGGCGGCGCATCTGCTGTCTTCTCATTGTTTGTGCATAAATAAAATTAATCCTTTATAACACGTTCGTTCTGCGCTTTGGAGCGCACCCTTGTAACTGTTGCTTAAATATTAATTTTGTATTACATGTAGTTTTCTTAAAAACATGATTGATGATCATTTAACATGTGCCATAATGATTTAAAGTCAAGTCGCCCTATAGCGGCGTGCATAAGTTCATGTAGTACTAAAATCGCCCATGCGCACTACTGAGGTTGCATGTACGTATGAACCAAGCTTTTTTCACAATATGATCAGCCAAAATTGAACTCGTAAAT
>VXON01000172.1 GCA_009840065.1 Cenarchaeum sp. SB0662_bin_33
TGCGCGAGCCTTTGCCCTTCGGTATACACATCCTGAAATGTATCAACTCACATACCGTCCGGCCCATTTTTGCAAGAGAACCGGTAGATTATGCTTATTTCTCCAGATAAAAGACTACTTTTTACGCATGGATGCCATATTGGCCTGACCGGGTACCCTAATGACATGGCATAATGAGCAGAACAGGCCATATTGTGCATAATACGGTGTTGGTACAAGTTCGTTGATTTTAGATATGGGCAGCATCAGACAATAACACATTTCAGGATTATTAATCGACAAGAAGGTGTCCGAGAGCCCAATTTGGGCCATAATCCAAAGTATAAGTTATATAAAATGTCATGGTCCACAGACATAGATGGATAGAGGAGATATATTGATATCCGTCTACATTATAAACGCGCATGCATGTATGATCAAAAAGCAGGCACATGCAACATATCCCACTACTGTAGTATTAAGTACCATACATGACACATTCATAAAAACGGCAGAGGGGTACGCCTAGTGCCCCTAGTAAGCTCGGCCCTCAAGACCATAAGCATCAGACAGTCCCCTGCACCCATGTTAATTGGGGAGCGAATAAACGCGCAGGGCTCCAAAAAGGCAAAGGAGATGATACTAAAAGACGACTATGATGGCTTGGTGGATTTGGCCCGGCGTCAGACTGAGGCGGGCGCACACTGCCTAGATGTCAGTGTCGCGGTTACAGAGAGGGACAACGAGCGCGAGTTCATGACAAATCTGGTGCGGCGCATAAGCGCCGAGGTAGAGGCGCCACTAGTCATAGACTCGACCGAGCCGGCCGTAGTGGAGAGTGCCGTTCGGCAGATACCCGGCCTGCCCATCATAAATTCGATAAACCTAGAGGGGGATGGAAGTAGGTTTGTAGGGATGGCGCCCATAATGGCCAAATACGGGGTTCCGGCAGTGGCCATGTGCATAGGCCCAGATGGTATGGCCAAAACTGCACAGGAGAAGATGCGCGTGGCCGAAATGATAATAAAAAACGGCAGAGAGTACGGCCTCTCTGTAGACCAGTACATATTCGACCCTCTGACGTTTACGCTGGCCACGGGTCAGGAGGACCTGTTGGACTCTGGGGTGCAGACCATAGAGGGAATAAGGTTGATCAAGGAGATGTTTCCGGATGCGCATACCGTCATTGGTCTTAGTAACATCAGTTTTGGTCTTGAGCCATATCCACGCAGAGTAATAAACTCGGTCTTTCTGTATCATGCAGTAAGGGCAGGCCTTGACTGTGTAATATTAAATCCGGCCCACACTACACCATATCATGCAATACCTGCAGATCAGCGTACGGCTGCCGAGGATTTGATCTTCAACAGGAAGGCCAATGCGTTAGCCTCATTGCTATCCAATCCCGCAATGTCCAAGAGTAACAGTACAACAGGTAGTACTAGGGAGCCGGTCATAGACCCGCATTGGCCGGCATCCAAACGCGCGGCATTTCACATAATAAACCGGATACCCGACGGCTTAGAGCAGGATGTCATACGTGCCATAGCTGACAACATCAGAGATCCGGTCATGTCTGAGGACGGCACATCCATTAGTATGAGTCCCGAAGAGACTCATGATGCGGCAATAGCCGTGCTGAACAAGTCACTACTGCCCGCGATGAAGACTGTAGGAGATAGGTTCGGGGCCGGTGAGCTGATACTGCCGTATGTGCTCAAGTCGGCCGAATGTATGAAGGCGGCAGTCTCGGAACTTGAAAAGTATCTAGTCCGCAAGGAGGGGGCCAGCAAGGGAAGGGTGGTACTCGGTACCGTCTATGGTGATGTCCATGACATAGGCAAAAACTTGGTCAAGACAATCTTTCAGAATAACGGATATACCGTGTATGATCTGGGAAAACAAGTGCCGATGCAGACATTTCTTGACAAGATAGAAGAAGTGGGTGCCGACGCTGTCGGCCTCTCAGCACTACTGGTAAATACGTCCAGAGAGATGAAGCGTTTTGTAGACCACGCCCGCGATAATAACATGGACATACCTATACTGTGTGGCGGCGCGGCCATAAATTCCAACTATATAGAACGTATTGCCACGGACAATGGGACATACAAGTCCGGTGCATTCTACTGCAAGGATATATTTGCAGGACTAAATACGATGGACCGGTTGATGTCGGACCGGGAGGGACTGCTGGCTGAGTGGTATACATCGGTAGGGAGGGAGAGTCGGGTCGTCCCTGCAGCCAGGGTGGATGCCATACCCCGCAGCGCAATAAGGCCGGTGGCACCGCCCGACGTAAAACTGGGAACGACCATCATACACGACATAGACTATGATACTGTCTGGGGGGCGCTAAACGAAAAGGCGGTAATACTGCGCGGCTGGGGCGTGCATGGCAGGTCGGCGGGCAAGTGGAAGAAGGAACATGAGAGGCTCTTTAGTGAGATGAAGGAGACAGTGCGGGATATACTGGAGCCGCGTATAATATATGGCTTCTTCAAGTGCAGTTCCAGCGGAGAGAGTCTGAAGGTCAGGGGCGACTCGGGGACCGTCATCTTTGACTTTCCCAGGTCACTCAAATCCAGACACCTGTGCATATCCGACTACTTTGGTGATGATGACATAGTGGCGTTTCAGGCGTGTACGGCAGGCGAAGCGGCCAATACAATGGTGACTGAGTGGTCCGAGGTGGGAAGAACCACAGACGCGTTCTATCTTAACGGATTTGTCACCGAGTTTGTGGAAGCCTTGGCCGAATGGACCAGCAGAATAATTAAAGACAGAATGGGTCCAAAATACAGGTGCCTGCGGTATAGTTGGGGGTATCCGGACTGTCCTGATGTCACACAGCACCGGCTTGTATGGGATGTACTGCGGCCGGAGAGGATAGGGATGAAGATTACCACATCTGGCCACATATCGCCGGATCTCTCGACTGTAGCTATCGTGGTGGGCCATCCGGATGCAAAGTATAGTGGGTGATGACACATATGGGGGCGCACGGGCCGGTATCACAAAATCTGTATGCAAGCAAACCACCTGATAAAAGGTACAGGTCGGGACGGATACGGGCCGGCCAATGCGACTAGGCATAAATTTGGTCACAAATAT
>VXON01000093.1 GCA_009840065.1 Cenarchaeum sp. SB0662_bin_33
TTTAATCTGCTATTTTCATCTTCAAGTGCAGTAATTTTGGCATCCTTTTCAGCCATCTCCTGTTCGTGCTTCTTAAGGTGGTCAATCTCAACATCCTTTTCGGCCAAGCGCTCTATCAGATCTAGCGTCATTATTGCCAGCCCCCTGAATACAGACCGGTTGATATGTTAAATACCAAAATTCCAATACTTGTATAGTGATTGTATCTACTCATTTTTGATTACTAATGAGTATACACTAAAATCACTATTTAGCTATGTTGTCTAACTACACCTTTGAAGGAGATTAAGGGGGGTTGACCTCTTACCTGAAACAAGGTGTCCGCACATGGCGGATGTGGAGGATACATGAAGTCCAGAGGCATGCATGTAGTCGTACCGGCCAGTGAGTTTGTCATAAAAAGGCGGCATACTGCTGGTGTATGGTCTGTATCTTTGGGTGGGCATACGATGCATCTGCACAATCTACTAATAAAATGAAAGAAATGGGGATTAATCCCACTTGGACCAAGCTGCCATCCACCTATACGTCCACGTATTCAGCTTACAGCCCAGTGCGGCCATGGTCACAGATAGAACTGCTCCTGCTCCTGCACCTAGCGCTACTGGGCTATTATAGAACTTGCCTACTTGCGGTTCTATTGGTGTCATGTATGGTGGTAATGTCGGCCTTGGATACTTGAATGCTGTTTCAAGCGGGTCTGCCACTGTGATTAAATTCACCATGTTGAACAATGGTAGGGACATTCCTACCAGCACACCTCCGAATAATATCAGACTGTGCTTGTTCTTTTTGGTGGCCCAGTATACCAAGTCAAGAAGCATTCCTGATGGCAACCAAACCGGCGTCACTATGAAGTCATATGGGTATCCGAGTGCGAACCATGCGCCCTTAGCTACCCACGTATATACTGTCATTATGAGACAGTAGTAAGTGGCTGTTCCAGGTACCCCTGTAAATGTCAAGTAGTACGTTGCACCAACTACAAGCATCAAAGTCTGTGATATTGAGAATACCACAAATGATGTCCAAGCCCAGTCAGTGTAGAAGATATAGTCTCCTGCATTGATTGTGAGCAGTGTAGAGTTTACTGCAACTACCACTATGAACAAGTAGTGGGTACATCGTCTAAGCCATACCATTATATCAATCACATATGCACCGTATATAAAATTTTTTGAATCGACAACTAGTGGTTAATAAAGAAAGGACCAAAATGCCCATTTAAAATGAAAAAGAGGTTTCTGAAGGATATACTCTAATTGCCTACGTACAGCGCGATTAATACTGTTCCCACTGCAGTTCCTCCTACAGCTGCAGCAACCATGCCGTTACTGTTCTTGTTTGAGCCTTCCTGCATAACCTTTACGCAGAATATGTAACCTATGGCTTCTATGATGGTTAGAACTATGAATGCATAGTGTCCGCTGGGGGTTGGGTATGCCCATGGGTAGTAAAAGTATCCTGCAGCCGTTCCGGCGAACGTTGCCAACCACGCCGCAATGTATGAAGCTGTGATTATACCGGCCATGTTCTCGACGCGTCTGCCAATCATGCGCTCTACATCAGCACTTGAAGTTCCACCCGAACCGCCTGCGCCAAATCCTTTTGGTAGTGTCATTCTATATTTCTTCATCATGGAATCCTTTTAAATCTTTCTAATTGCCGCCTGGAAAATATATAGTTAATCTCAGGATGAGCCTACCCCATCCCGTGGTCTGTGCACAACATTATGATGTAGCCCCGCCATATTAGTTGCCAGAGACTTGAGTAATCGTACATGTTTTGTGCGTCCCCCTCTAACAATACTGTGCAAGCTAGATGGTTAGTGTCCATACGTGGACTTGATATAACTGATAAAAATAGATCGTGTCCTTTGATATAAAATAAAAAAAATGCAGAAAGCGTCTAAGGTATTGCCCTGCTGTACAGCTTGCCTTCTAGGGCCATCTTGTACATCTCGGCTACGTACGGGTTCTCACCGGGAGTCTCCGCACCGAGCTCTACGAGCCGAGCATAAACTCGGACTACGTATGCGAGGGCACCCATAAATGCTACAACTACACCCATGTTGAACATCCAGTGGTTTGGTACCGCAAATATCTCTTCCACGAACCAAAAGTGCCACATTTCGTTGACTCCAATCGTGAACATGGTTGCCAGATAACCTAGTATAGTCATCTTTAGACCAGTATTCATAGAGTTGTTTGGGCCTCGGAGAACTGGTACCTTACGATCGTATATAGCTGCTGCACCCCAACCTAGTGGCAATGCCACAAAGTGGCTGTATAGCCACCAGTGAGCTGGTGTGAAGGCGCTATCACGAATAGATGTCTGGTGCAAAGAACCGTCGACGAAGTTGTCTACCTCGACGGATGCAGCGGTTGATCCCATTGCGATTACGATGAGCCAGATCTTTTTGAGCCTCTGAATCTCGACCTCTTTTGGGATGAGTGCGGGCATTTGTGCCATAATGTTACTTGTTGTGCATTCTATATATTGACATCGTTTGGTTTGCTTATACTTTTATTGTTATTTTTACAGTTTTATGTTGTTTATATTGTTTATATTTACTTTTTTTCTATATGTTTAGTTATTTTTTCAATGTATTTTTAGTCACTTTCATTGTTTATCATTGTAGTTATACATTATTGTACTACACATGAATCTATCTGTAATGATATGGCATTTTGTGACTAGTCGACATGGCATCTATACATATAAAACAATTTTTTACTTGTAGATGTAATTGTCCCTGTATCTAGTAGTTAAATCGTAGTTTTGCAATTACAGGATACGGATAAGCGATCAAGCACAAGAGACACTCCAGAAAGTCCGGCGGAGGCCTACCTCTGAGGAGCTGCCCGAAATATTTCCTGACGAAGATACGACCAGGGGAGTGGTTTGAGGATAATGTATGGCCGGATGGCCGCAGATGCCCTAGGCGTGGTTGCAAGCATGGCCGAGTTCTCATATATATCGGCGTCTTTTACATATGAGGTACCTCGGTCTCCCGAACTGCTTCATAGTATAGCGGCGTGCATAAGTTTCTGTAGTTTAATTTTCGCACATAGGGCGATTTT
>VXON01000123.1 GCA_009840065.1 Cenarchaeum sp. SB0662_bin_33
CTATTTGAATTTAAAGTATAGATTTGTATGAACGTTAATCAATTTCACTATACCATAAACAATCAATGATTGCTATTTAATACCAAAAAATCGTTTAAAATGCCCATGATTGGTAATAAAAACCATCAATTTTTCATTTAGCACACACGTCATCGTTTTTACGCACGATCAACTTTAAAAAGCAAAACACTCTCGCCATGATAATGGATAACGCATCATACCACAAATCAGAAAAGACAGGCGAATATATGGACGACTCTGACGGAATGTTTGAGTGCATCTTTCTTCCAGCGTACACGCCTCAGCTTAACCCAATTGAGGTGTTGTGGCGCGATCTCTAGCGCGCGCTGGCAGGCAGCTACTTTGAATCCATCGATGATCTAAAAAAAGATATAGTAAACAGTGGTGAACTGCAGCCCCCTAAACTGTTTGGCTATATGCTGCCAGATGGCATCCCGTCCTCCAAACCCGTACCCTGCACCATACTAGACCTGACCACTCCGGAATCCAAGACCGAAGCGGCCGCCGCCTGAGCGGGTCGTATAATACTGTCACTCCACGCACATCTCGTAGCAGGCCAGTACCGTGTTGATGCCCCACTGCTCCCGACTTTACACATATCGTCTGTCCTGTAATGGTTTGACTAAACAATGTGGTCCGGATGGCCCGATACCTGCCAAATTCGGTCATAGTGGCATGATATTCTTGAATTGAAAAATATTGGATCTATCTACAAACGACTATGCAGTATCCTTTGTCTTTGCAAGAGGGACCCTTTTTCTTATACAGTTAAATACTAATTTTGTTATAGTAAGATATGTCAAGATGGCGCCAAGGTGCTACCGAGTTCAACGTATCGGTAATACCCAACATTCGATGCAACACCAGCTACAGCTACATACCCAAGCCCATACTGAGCAGGCTTGGCAACCCCAGTGGACTAAAGTTCATTATCAGGGGAGAAGACATTATCGTGCGTCCACGCGATTGAGCAAGTGTGATTTTTTTATTTATTTTGTTTGGCTTTTTCATATAGTTAAATACTAATTTTGTCATAGTAAGATATGTCAAGATGGCGAGAGGGGGCTACCGAGTTCAACGTATCGGTAATACCCAACGTTCGATGTGGCACCAGCTACAGCTACATACCCAAGCCCATACTAGGTATGCTCGGCAATCCCAGTGGACTAAAGTTCATCATCAGGGGAGAAGACATTATTGTGGATTCACGTGATTAAACAAGCGTGATTTTTATTTTATTTTATTTTATCGGAACTACCGGCCCCATAGATGATTGAGACAGAGATTTTATGGGGAATTATCCCCGTAACTGGTAGTTAAATACTGATTTTATTATTACTATACATGGATAAGCAATCAAGCACAAGAAACGACTCCAAAAAGCCCGGCGGAGACCTGTCTCTGGAGGAGCTGTTCGAAATGTTTCCTGACGAAGATACAGCCAGGGAGTTGTTTGAGGGCAATATATGGCCGGATGGCTGCAGATGCCCCAGGTGTGGTTACATGTATAGCCAAACACCTCGAGATTCCTTATTTTTGTTACGAGTGCAAGATATACTTTAGCGTCAAAATAGGCACCGTAATGGAGCACACCAAAATAAGCTGCCGGAGATGGGCTGTGGCCATATATCTGCTCGCCACGCGTCCAAGGGGATATCTAGCGTACAGCTGGGTCGAGATCTTGGCATAAAGCAGAGCTCAGCATGGCGCCTACTGCACAAACTCAGGGAGTCGTGGCATACCATTGCGGGGCCGGACCTGTTATCCGGCCCACCGAGGTGTATCTTGGTGGGCATGAAAAGAGCAAGAAGGGCAAGAGGAAGAAAACCGCAGTCGTGGGCATCAAAGACATGGCGACCGACACCATCAGGACTATTCTAGTGCCGGAGACCACCGCTGCCCACCTCGTGGTGTTTATCGAGACTAATGTGGACACTGAATCCAAGAAATTCACCGATGAGAACCGGACATATAATGACCTGAAGAACCATCACACCGTATGCCACGGTGATGAAGAGTGCACACGGGGGATAGGTGCACATCAATAGGATGAAATCTTTCTGGGCCTTGGTGAGACGCGGACACGACATAATATTCCACCGCAGTTAACCCAAGCACCTGGCAGTTACCGTTGACACAAATACTGTACACAACACGCGCCAGAGATATACTGCGGGAGATTGACGCTCTCAAGAGCCTGCGCGACCGCAAGACACGGCATGGTAGGAAGTGGCACATATTGAACGACCAAATCAAGCGGCTATACAAGAAGGCCAACAACATAGCTGCGAATGCAATAAACCAGACCGTATCGCGCATAACGAATGGTGTGGACGCAGTCGTGGTCGAGGCATTATCGATAAAGGGGATGACCGCCCATGGTGGGAATTACAAGCGCACCATGAACCGCACAATGCGGGAGAACCGACTTGGTGAGTTTCGAAGACGGTTGGCGCAGCGATGTGAGAGGGAGGGTATTCCACTATATGGGGTGGCGACCAAACATACCAGCCAGACGTGACACATGGTGGATGCCAAGTCGCGTGTATTACGTGATGAATTAATCTTTACCAGGACGTTTCACATGGATGTCAATGCCGCCTGGAACATCCTGTATCGGGCGGCAGGGAAGGTCGTCCCCAGACGGTCGGGCAGGAGGGCAACAAACCAACGTCTTCGATGCTTCGTGTTATACACAAAAGCCGTCATAAAAGAGAGAAGTACGCTGTGTACTTATCTGTATAATTCCCATTTTGGTAACAGCTCTGCAATGGGAAGTTAGGTATGGAAAGGCTAAATGCTCTGAAGAACTGAGTGTTTTATGTACGCATGATGTTTGGTGGATACTGGGGCATATGATCAAAATCTATGAATATGCAATGTGTGAAGCTAACCAAATTCGTGATGCAGATGGAAGAAAAATTATACTGCCCGCAATACATGTGCTCATCACATTTAGCATTCTTAGTGAAAATGATCAAACATTATGTGCTGACACAAGCTGGAACCGTGGATTCCTGCGGTAGTGGAATC
>VXON01000143.1 GCA_009840065.1 Cenarchaeum sp. SB0662_bin_33
TTTATCCGGAGGGCTCACCACAGCGGCGGGCAGCCCTTGCTGCGGTTGCATCATAACGATTTTGGCACACGTACATTAGTGGGACCTGTCATAGCAGTGGGCCGGGGATGGCATTGTTGGGTCTGTGGAGAGCAACTCTTTACAGTGGAAGGTAGCCCTCGCTACGATTGGCATAATAGGTAGATACAAGCCAAATACCGTATGGACCTCAGGTTACTTGACAGCAATTCTGATCATAGTTGATAAGGGACATATATTATCTGGACGCGGTCATGTCATGTATGATGTGGCTCTAGACTGAACTACAATACAGGTGCCACTCGCCCGTTTAGAACTGGCCACATACAAGTTAGTGTCATAACACTGCCTGAACCAGTAAAGACTAGGCAAATTTCACATCCGGAATTTAGATTGTGACACTATCTTTCAGTTACGCACAAATTCATGTGTACATGCCTATTGATTTCCAAAATTAAACAAGCTACAAATATGCAAACCACAAGCATCACACATGAAAAAGTCCATAGTCGTGCTAGCAGGAGTATTGATTGCGGTGGGTATTGCAGTGTATGCCCTAAGTCCATATCTATTGGAGTCTGAGATAAATGAGGATGCGCCCTCAGACATAGCATCAGACCAGTCAGGTAATGCACTGCAAACGTATGGCGGTACTTTTGTTGGAGTGAACGATGGAATACACAATGCTGAGGGTGTGGCCCGGGTACTATCTCAGGATGATGGTGGCCAGATACTGCGTTTGGAGGACTTTTACTCGACTAATGGCCCGGACCTCTACGTGTACCTGTCTATAGACAAGGGTGATGATGACATAGTAAATTTGGGCAAGTTAAAGGCCAATCGTGGGAACCAGAATTATGCCATTCCAGACGGAACTGATCTGGAAAAGTATGATCATGTCCTAGTATGGTGCAGACCGTTTAGCGTGCTGTTTGGCAGCGCCCAGCTTATGCCACAGGAATAGCGTTTCATGCGTCTAGGTAAATAATATGATAAAGATATTTGGCGGTGACCCACAAAAGAAGGAGAATATAAAAAAAATCAAGGAGATTAAAAAGTTAATCAAAAAGAAGGATTACAATATAGCATTAAAGGCAAGTACACAATATCTGAATAGCGTGCCTGATAATCCTGATGTTCTGTTTATAGTGGGCAGCATATACTATATGAAAAACAGACACAAAGCCGCATTGCCGTACTTTGAGAGGGCCCTGCAGATAGGCCGCTATGACCCCGAAGTATTGCTGCTGAAGGGAAGATGCCACAAGTTCTTGGGTGATACCAAAAAAGCCAATGACTGCTGGCAGGACATATTGGAGGTGGATCCCAGAAACGACGAGGCAAGAAGGGAGCTAAACCTCTAAACTCATGTCAAGACTTGGCGCCGAGTTTGTAACGTATCCTGTAGAGACATAATCCACTCCTGTAGCACCATATGCTACAACATTCTCTATGGTGATGCCTCCGGATGCCTCAAGTTTGACAGAATCCCGCAGACCCACATCCCTTAATTCTGACACGACATCATGTATCATATCGGGCGTAAAGTTATCCAGCATTATGATGGGCGCTCCTAGGGTGGCAGCTAGCATGCAGTCTGATGGCGTATCCACCTCTACCTCGAATAACTCCTTCTGCCGAAGGGCCCTTTTTATGAGCCGTTCTAGGGATCCCTCCACGGATATATGGTTATCTTTGATCATGATCATTCCGCCTAAATTCATACGATGACGCATGCCGCCACCATCCTCCACCGCCTCCTTGTCGAATATGCGTAGCCCGGGGGCAGTCTTGCGTGTGGATAGCAGCCGCACGCCCTTTGGTAGGCTTGACACCATCTGCTCTGTCAGTGTGGCAATGCCACTCATACGGGATAAGAGATTCAGGGCAACCCGTTCCAGTGATAGCATGCCGGCACCATCACCATGTATCTCCATTACAGAATCACCGGCAGATGCGTGCTGCCGGTCCTGCATGAGTATCTTCGTCTGGCAGTTCTTCATGCTAAATATTGTAGCTGCGTGCCGTGTACCAGATATCACACCACCCTGCCTTGTTATTATTCGGGCCTGAATTGTTGTCTTGCCTAGGAGACTGCCTGTGGGGTCGCCATCGCCAAGATCTTCTTGCACAAACGCCTCTAACAGTGAGCGTACATTCATGTTACCTTGAGAGCATACTTGCCTTTGCGGCTAACTCCCAGGGTCTGGGCTATCTGGGATATCTCGGGCTCCACAACCAAGACTATGCCTGTCCAGTCCGGTGTCAGGTCTGATGACTTGCAGGCGGGGCAGACCTTGCCGGGAGTGACGAATTTGCATCGGCGGCAGGCCATCTCTCGTACCAACTACTTCCCTCCTGCCTGGCCATCGGGCTTGTCAGAATCTCCTACCTCCTCTTTAATCCAGTCATCTGTTCCCAGGAATGGCTGCCTGCATGTAATTCCTATCTTGCCCATGGCCGCACCCTTGCTTAACGATACTGCCGTTATGCGGGACCTGAGGGTGGAGCCTACACGAAGTGTGCGTCCACTCTGATTTGCTATTATTACTCCTGACTTTACATCACTCTTTAGATAGTCGTCCATTACTTGGGATAGGTGTAGCAAGGCATCGGTAGGTCCTATTCGAACAAACGCGCCAAAATCGGTAATGTCTACTATCTCTCCATGTACTATCTCGTTTATTTTTGGCAGAAACGTGAGTGCTTCAAACTCTACCCTGTGAAATGTGCCTGCATCACCGGACACCATCTTGCCCATACCGTCTACCTTTGCATCAAGTATCATGATTATATATCCCAACTCCTGGGTTATGACAAACTCGTATTTGTTCTTGAGCGTGCTTATGGCAGCATTACGCAACGCAGAACCAAAGAGGTTTGGCGGTATTCTTACCACGTCGACCATTGTAGATATGGAAAACAACTATGATAACTTTTTCAAAGTCTTATTTTATGAACCTTTCGGGATTAGGTTCGTACATACTCAACCCCCTCTGATGCGGATACGTTAGATTTTACCTATGCATGAA
>VXON01000162.1 GCA_009840065.1 Cenarchaeum sp. SB0662_bin_33
GATATCAATGGCTGACGGTCAAACCGGAGCGCGACATGATTTTGGTACAATACAGTTTAAGATAATAGAGACTTAAAACTTTAAGAAAGTCATCTACATTTTTTTGTACATCTTTAGGAATGTCCTCTTTTGTATTAGATTGCCCAACCAGACATAGATCCTTTACAGTCCATGCATATCCATAATCCTTACACTTTACAGCAGTGATATTTATTGGGATGGATTCTTGTAATGTTGTTGTGCTCATAGTATAGTTACGCTATACTTCTATATGAACTATAATTGTATATAGAATTTATGTACTATGTATAAAGTTAATACAACTTGTATTAGGTTTATACATGATACATAATGTTATGCAATCAAAGCCTCATAAGTAAGCCTCTTTCCCATCATACCTCTTGCCAGACTTATCATCATGTCTACTGTATCCATATTACGAATGTTTAATCTACCTGCAAACTCATTAACATGCCTATGTAGATGTTTTGCTGAAACATGATGGAATGTCCCATAATAACCACGCTTTAACAAAGCCCAGAATGATTCAATGCCATTTGTATGAGCCATCCCATTGACTTATTCACCTATGTTATGCTGTACGGTATAATGATTAGTCAAGTGTGCATATGCGCTATTCTCATCAGTGTAATGGGTGCTGTCCGACTCGACATTTTGTCTAATAAATTCGAGTCGAGCTGTTGTGGTTTCAGGTACTGGTTTGGCTCGTATCATACCCGTATTGTGGTCTTTTATACCAACTACAGCAGTCTTGCCAACTCCACCCTGTCTATTGCGTCTCTTTTTGCTTGCGTGTTTATTGGCTTCCTTGCCACCGAAATAGGCTTCATCAATCTCAACGGGGCCTTCCATCTTATCAACGCCCGCTAGTTGTTTCCATGACTCTCTTAGTCTCTGAACCATAAACCATGCGGTCTTTTGGGTAATACCCAAATCTCTATGCAATTTCATGGAACTAATACCCTTTACGTTTGTCATGAACTGATATGTTGCGATTGCCCAATGCTGATATGATATGTGTGATTGTTCCATAACAGTACCAACTTTGACGCTAAACCGCTTGTGGCAATTTCCTCTACCCGCACAATAGTACGGCATCTTTTTGTATTTGGTTTTTTTGATGTTTGTATTGCCACAAAACGGACAGCATGGCTTATCCTTCCAAATTGTACTTTCAAACCATTTTTCGGCTGTCTCGTCATTAGGGAACATCTGTATTAACTGAGTTAGTGTGATTCCTTCCCTGTAACTCTTGCCTGGTGCTTGTTGCACACCATACCTTAGAATTATGGATAATGTAAAGATTGTTATAAAGTATATAATTCCCTTAATTTCACGCGTCATTGTTTTTACGCATATCCAAAAGCAAAACACTTTCAGAATTTAGTAATTTTTATACCATGTGAAATCCATAATATGATACATGCAATACTTTAAGGCGTTGAATGTGGGACGCAAGCGGGTTGAGGATGCCAAGATATACCTGGATAAGATAACAGATGGGCGCGGCATGCCAGCCATGGCACTGGCAGACTCTGTAGACAATTCCTGGAATCCCGTGGGAGAGGAGATTCTATATGCCTTTGTTGATGAGTCATCAGGCTTTGTCCTTACAGACAACAGCGGATACATACTAGCGCTGGTGGATTCCCGGGGATACTCAAAGGCAGTGGCCACCGGCATACTTACCGGACAGCGAAAAGAGATAGAGTCCATGCTCTCTGCTGATAATATAAAAGAGTATACTGGCAGGGTCATACTGCCGGCATGATACAGACGTTGTTTATCAAATAATATGCGATTTTTTGTACTTGATCAGGTTATGCTATTTCAAAAAAACGGAAATTAAGAAGAGAACACATGCTTATTTCACCAGATCATCAAGATGAAATCTCCCATCAAATGTAACAATAAGACCATTCAGGCCAAAGAGGTGCAGGTTTGGATAGTCTATACATTATGACCACGGCAGCCTACCAACTATTCGCGGACGACATAAACCCTACTCCCAAGATCCCCGATTCGTAGCCAGTATGGCATGGGCGCACAGAGGACATGAGGGTCTGGTGCTCATTCGTTTCAGGTGCTTTTCTGATATGCCAGTTGACTCACGGACTGTTGGTCCATACATACCATGTACCTGCCGGTAGTCTGATACACCATCAACATCGACCAGTATCTGGTGCATTTGGGCAGCAGCCTCCCCGCTATCCCGTCCGTCCAACACCTACCCGAACAGGCGGTTCAGCACTCCGATAGATAAAATGTTAACACGGTGATATGTTTTCTGGTACCGGACTCCTTTAGAGATGTATCCAGAGTTAAAATCATTATAACCCTTTTTGGCATCTACCAAGAGCCGCATCTCGCCGGTCACACCTCGCATCAGGCCTAGTGCCATACCGATGCTGTCCACCACCGTCCGAGCCTCAATCTCCGGCTTGCCGCGTATCAACCTCTCTGCCTTCATGCGGGAGAACTCGGCGAAGAATTCTGTGATATCATCAACCGTGGCTCCATCTAGGAGGACACATACGTCAAACACCTGCTTTGCGATCTCACTTACTCGGGATACGTCAAGTCCTATGGTACCGACTGCAAGCGTTCCAACCTTATCCGCCATCAGGGCGTTTCTCATGAGCACTCTCATCTCATGTGGTATTCTAAACTCCATTACATACGTCCCGGCCGGAATAACTCTGGCGCCATAGTCAAGATCAAGACTATACAAAAAGTCCACCTTGACGCGCCGTTCCAACCCAGAGCAGGACCTGTATCGAACATTATATAGCGACGTGCATAAGTTTCTGTAGTTTAATCTTCACATATGGGGTGATTTTGCCATTATAACGATTGTTATTATTATACACATTACCCGGCGCGGCGTACTCCGCACGCCGTTTAATAGGAAACTTAATAAATTAGTTCATTTTTACCTATAGTATATCAAATATTGAACTGTTAAAACAAATACTTGGTTCCGAGGGATCAGGACGTGTTGCACGTAGAC
>VXON01000121.1 GCA_009840065.1 Cenarchaeum sp. SB0662_bin_33
TTAGTATGTTATTTTTGAACTAGTTATATCCTAAAAATCACATTTCCATCTACTGGTATAAGCCTCAGATAGATCATTCAAAATAATTTCTATTATGTGTGGAATTGCAATTGTGCGCTAGGTTTGACTATGTGGCAAGCCAGAATAATTTTGGAACTTCTGTTGCCTTTAACACGTCTGAAACTTTTATGTCTACACTCTAGGAGATTTCCAGGCTCTGACCACTCCATCATCACTACATATGGCAAGAGATGACCCATCATTAGACCATCTTAAATGAGTTATTTCAGAATCAACCTCAAATACGAGTATTGGTTTTTTTGGTTCTGTATGTCTCCAAAAAATAATGGAGCCATCCTTTGTACCAGAAGTCAAGAGATCGCCACAATTTTGGTATGACAGTTGTGTTACTCTTTTATCATTGCCGAGTACCTTGGGCTTTCTTCCCTCCGGTCCCCGCCCTGAAAAATCCCAAATCACAATAGATCTACCTCCCACCGTTGCAAGGTTTTCCCCGTTTTTATTCCACGACAGCTGGGTTACCTTAGTCTCGTATCCCTGTATGTTTATACGAGATTCATCTACATTGGGCAACTGCCACCCACATATTGATCCTTCCTGCGTACCTGCAACAATCCATTTCCCATTCAAATGCCATGATAAGGAGATCAGGGAGCTTGGGTAAAGTAGGACTTTTTGTGGGTTGCTTATTCCGATTAAAAATATCAAAACTTTTCCATAGGACGCAGTGGCAATCTCTGTACTTGCTGAATTCCACTGCATTGCAGTTATGGTGCTTGGATGATCCTTGTATTCCTGTATTAGATTTCCATTTGGACTCCAAATTCTCAGTATTTTGCCTGCAGATGATGCAATAAAATCACCATTTGGTGACCAAGATATGTGCTCAACCCACTGAACACCTCCCTGCAACGTTTTTAAAGTTTTTTGTGTTTCAACATCCCAAATTTTGATCTTACCGTCTTGGCCTGCAGACGCTAGCTTGGAGTTATCTGGAGACCAACTAATCTCCATTGTCCCAAATTCGTGGCCGCTTAAGGTTTTATAACTTCCGTCTTTGGAATTAAAAATTTTAATTGATCCAGAAGCCAGTGAAACTGCAACAAACAGATCATTATGGGACCACGCTACATGGGATACAAAATCTGAAACGTCAAAAGCCCAACGTTCTATACTCTGTGTTTTTTCTTCCTCACTCTTCAGACTAGGCATGAACTAAACCCTTTTGTGATCTCTTCCCGATCTAGGTTTCGCCCTATAAAGACAAGATTATTAACTCTCTCTTCATTCTCTCTCCATAGTCTATCTGTAGTTACATCCATTAGCATATGTACTCCTTGGAATATTATCCTATCATCTCTATCTTTTATGCTAATAATTCCCTTTGAGCGGAAGATATCAGTACCCTTTGTTCTCAAAAGATCCCCTAACCATTCATTAAGCTTATTGTAATCAGCTGAACCTGGCATGTCTATTCCTATTGAAGAGACGGTATTGTCATGCGTGTGGCTGTGGGGATACACCTTGGACTGGATTGGCTCTGCTTTATCCCCGTTAGACGAAATGGTCATGTCATACTCTAATGGAAGGTGTTCTGTGAATACGGCATATGTCTGGGGTCTGGATGTATCTATTTTGAATTTGTATTTTCCACCACCTTCTGTGGAAAATTTGAGTGTAACTGGATTCTCGGACTGAGTAAACCCATCCCCATCGGAATATGCTCCAATTGTCTTTGAAAATACCTGCACACCAATATCCTTTATCGACTCTAAATCATCTGATTCATCAACTGGGATTATTGCAACATTAATTGATGGATCTGGCCCTGGCTTGAAATTAATCTCATATACTCCACCTGTAAGATTGTATGTTCCAATCCACTCGAACGGCAGGTCTTCCTTGAGAAAGTCTGGCTTAAATTCTAGTTTTCCTGCTAGATCAAATGATTTTACGTTTAGAATTTTATCAACTTCTATATGTGAATTTTGTGTTCGGTAAATTTTTACCATCGAATTCATAGAATAGATCTTTTGCTCTAGTTTATCTAACTCTACAGGCGTAACAAGGTCTGTTTTATTGAGTAAAATTGTGTCTGCGAATGCAATCTGTTCTTGACACTCATTACTGTCATTGATGTGTTGCCAAACATGTTTTGCGTCAACCACTGTCACTATTGCATCAAGATCAAAACTGTCTTTTGTGTCATCATCAACAAAGAATGTCTGTGCAACCGGCGATGGGTCTGCTAGACCTGTGGTTTCTATCAAAATATAATCAAACTTATTTTTTCTTTTCATGAGGTTCCCTAAAACTCTGATTAGATCTCCTCGTACAGTACAGCAGATGCAGCCATTACTCATCTCAAAAATTTCTTCATCGGCACCAACCACCAACTCATTATCTATCCCAATCTCCCCAAACTCATTTTCTATTACTGCAATACGCTTTCCGTGCTCTTTTGTTAAAATGTGGTTTAGTAATGTAGTTTTGCCAGAACCCAAGAACCCGGTAACTACGGTCACTGGCACACGGTAATCTACAGGGCGGACTATGCCAACTTGTTGATCTGAGTCACTCATACACTAATCGATTGGTGAACTGTATATATACTTTTACTTTTTTCAGAATTCCGGAAAATAAAAACACATCAATTGTATTTGGTCAGATGAGTGTGACGTCAGCATAACAGCGGTTTTTTATTTAGAAAAATGAGTACGCCTGACCAGGTATCCTTTTCAGCCATCTCATGTTCGTACTTCTTGAGGCGGCCAATCTCAACCTTCTTTTCAGCCAAGCGCTCTATCAGATCTAGCGTCATTTTTGCCAGCCTCCTGAATACAGACCGGTTGATATGTTAAATACCAAAATTCTAATACTTGCATAGTGATTATATCTACTCATTTTTTACTGACTAATGAGTAGATACTAAAATCGTATGAACCAAGCTTTTTTCACAATATAATTAAACCAACAAATATTTTATTTTAC
>VXON01000154.1 GCA_009840065.1 Cenarchaeum sp. SB0662_bin_33
TTTACGAGTTCAATTTTGGCTGATCGTATTGTGAAAAAAGCTTGGTTCATACTAATCTATCACCCAACTTTGTAGGAGGAACCTAAAAACATAATACTAATATTTTAATTTGTTTATCAATAAGTATGCGAGTCAGTGGAGTATCGGTACCAGATGCCGTTCGTGAGGTAATTTCTAGAAATCGTGCGGTATATGACTGCCTTAGGATGAATATAATCAACTACACTGCCTTGGCACTACGAATACAGCATGAGGTTGAGGGGGAGACCGGAAGACCAGTCAACCTCAATACACTAGTGGTAGCCATAAAGAGATATGCTGACTCCTTCAAGGATCAAGATTGGGCCGAGAATGAACGGGTGCTGGAAAACTCTAGAATGACATTAACTGATGGAATGCTTGATGTGCGCCTCTCCGTGGGCGAGGGGGGTATAGATGCTGCGGATATTTTGACAAAATTCTCACAAACCACAGATAATTATGACTTTTTTAGAATGTCCGACTCTGTGAGGTTTTTAGTCGAAGACGAAGAGGCCATCCGAGAGATTTTAGATGGAATACTTGGCAAGCGTACATATGTCAGGGGGTTGGCTCGAATAAGAATTAGCGTCCCCACCGATAGGTCCTGGCCCGACGCCATATCGTTTATAGCTAATGTACTTCACAATAATGGTATTGAATTAAAGGATGCCTTCTTTAACTTGGATTACATCACATTGGTAGTTGAAGAGAACCACGCTTCCAGAGCTTATGAGATACTGCGCTCTGTCAGGGCACTATAATTATCATCTTCGTTTATTAGAGATTACGTGTAATTGTCATGCAGTTAATTATAATCATTTTAATATCTAGTAAATATAAATGATATAATAAAAACTTGGTACTTGGTCAGCCTAGCGTGATATCCATCCGTAAAAAGGTACATGGTCAGGCCATGTCTATTTTTCCAGATGGGAAGTTGTTTTTTATGCGCAAATATTATGTTTTGCTGACCAAGTACAATTTTACTAGATGGATGACCGGATACCGTGCTGGTGAGTGGGAGTAGTTTTTAATGTCTATTAATTGGTCTGTGACTACAAAATATGGCCTATGTGACTTTTTGTGATGACCTGCACATTATTTTTTTACGGCGTATTAACATTGCGACCACAGCGAGTGGGCCCATATACACCAATAGTGTCAAGAGTATGACTGTAGTACCATACACTACAACCTCGACATCACTATTCATGTCTACAAAAGTCAGTACTGATAATGTGTATATCATCGGCGTTATAAAGAGCCGTACCAAATCCCGGAACAAGGGGTTCTCGCGTTCATAATCTGCTATGTGTGGACTGAATGTGTAGTAAATAGTGTTAAAGCCAGTCATGAAGCCATACCCTACACCTGTCTGCATCAATCTCTCATCCCGAAGCTCTCGCAGTTGCTGAATGGGCGTGGCCATCTCAGAACCAAAGGCCGCCGTTGCAATCAGACATCCACCACCAGACAATGTATCATCCAATGTATCAATATCCTGCATAGTCTCCTCAGTTGAAGTATCTCTGACTAGGACCTCAAATGTCTTTAATGACTCGGTAAAGAGCAGTACATCTGACTCAAAGTTATCCAAAACCGAACTAAACAGGAATGTATAGATTTTACCTGACGATACAATCGTTACTTCCCGATATCCAACATCTATGATACCGGTACCTGCGCTAAATTTATCCTGAGCATCCAATGTAAAAACAGTGTAATCATTTATGGTTGATAGTTGATGGTTAGTAATCTGAAAGTCCACATCCTCGGCCAGACTTTCTAAATCTACAAGTTTGCTATCGCGAACAGTATTTAGTGTGTGATTGCCAGCATCTTCTATGTATACTGCTATGTTTGATGGTATTGCGCTATCGCCAGGTCCCACTGCCGCCAGATTTGGCCTGCCCGTACCACCCAAATCCTGTACCGCCCACCCCTCGGGGAATCTGATGGAAAAGTTATAGGCCTTACTCGTATAATCGCCACTGCGCTGCTGCGGCTGCTGTGGCGCCCCGGTTGTTCGTTGCGGCGGACCCATATCTTGTAAGTCAGAGACCTGGTCCCGGCTTAGCACTTCGGTAAAGATTATTCGAACAGAGTCTGGTTGTATGGGGCGATCAAGATCACCCACATTTGTACCAGCTATGGCATCTAGTGTATCATAACTCTCTACAGTGGCCAGACGGCCAAAGACTGTATATGATGTATCCAAAAAGTTAGAGTCTTGATGTACTATGAAGAACTGGGAGCCGGCACTGTTCGGATCGTTGGCGCGGGCCATCGACACTATTCCACGATCATGCATTATATTATTAAACTCTGCTTCCAATGAATACTCCGGGCCGCCCATGCCCCACTGATCCTGCCCAACACCGGATCCTGGCTTGGTGTTGGGATCACCACCCTGTATCATAAAGCCGGGTATAATGCGATGGAATATTGTATTATCATAAAAGCCATCCTGTACAAGCTCTACAAAGTTTGCCACATGGTTTGGTGCATCATTTGGGAATAACTCAATGACCAATGTGCCATGGCCTGTTCTCATTACAACTATTGTGTCATCATATTGAGCGTACGCCATGCCCGCCGAATATAACATTAGTATCGCTGTGATACCAAACAATATACCCTTCAATGACTGTTAGAATTGACCACTCTATAAAAGCTCAATGTTTTGTGGGTTCTGGAAAATCAACGGGACATGATATGTAGTGGCAAATTAGGAACATGGTTGGCTGGTTAAGTGAGTGAGTTGGCCTCATGCTGACCACCAAAATGGTGACTTTGTTCACTAAGTCTACACCGCGTAACATATCAGTAGTTCAAAAAGTGAATGTGTGATGGCCTCATAGGGGGCGGGTTATCGTCATTACATATTTGAAAATGCATATTTGCACAACACTATCTGATA
>VXON01000198.1 GCA_009840065.1 Cenarchaeum sp. SB0662_bin_33
AAAATGAGGTGTTTGATGGTTTAATTATATTGTGAAAAAAGCTTGGTTCATACATAATTTACAGGTAAAAATATTAAAGAAATAAGTAGGCTATCAATGTAACAAATCAGCTTATTACATGGAGGGCTAGTCCTGCGTAGCCAGGACAGAAAACTTTTTTGAGACGGCAGTCACGTATTTGTTTAGACTAATGGCAGAACAATCAAAGCAGAGGCAGTATGGTGAGACTTTTTGCGCGTTACATTTTTCAAACACCTCACACTGTTGGCAGCCTGCCGGCTTGCCACATACTATGCAGGGGATCTCCCTGTTATCGGAACAGTCCATGTGCTTAACGCCCACACCCTTGGACCATAATCCCACCTCGCCCGTCTTTAATGGTTTGCTGCACTCTATACATTTACCTGGAAATTTCATTCTTAACTTTACCCAGCTCATTTTGACATCACCTTTGATATTATATCGACATGTTTCTTAGGGGACTGTATTTTTTTATCTTTAATTAGTTGTATAATAAATGGAACTGCCATGGTTGCAGCGGCACTACCTGACATGTGCAGCTGCCTCCCCACATACTGGTTCAGCTCGCGTCTGGCCCTGCCTTCAAAACGTATACCATTCAATATGGGAAACGGTAAATTATACTGCGCATAGCGGACGGGCACATTCTCCTGATATATCTGTAGCAATATTGCGTTAAGATAGCGTAATAATCTCCAATTTTGTGTACGAATTATTCTGCCGTATAATATGTCAGCTCTGGATATAACCTCTAACATGCGTGATAAATTTTTAGAGTCAAGCGGCGATGTTACTATACCTGAATAAAATGCATTAATCTTTTCCCGGGGGTCCATGCGCATCGAGTTTAACACAGAGGCTGCCTCGGTTATCGATTTTGCCTTGAAGAAAGCCTCAATACCATCCTCAACACTTGACTCTTGAAAGAATTTATCTGTTTGAATATCTGAGTCGGAAATTAGAGATTGAGCCAGATTCAGCATGGAACGCACATCTCCCCTGGACTCGGCGAGTATGCGTATCCTTGTGCCGGGACCTATGGTGACGCCCTCTTCCTCTAATACATGATTCAGATATACACGCAGAAGACGGGGCGGTATAGGATGAAGACGTATGTGTTTGGATATTTTTACAAAACCCCGCATCTTACCGACATCCTCGGAGTTTGCCGCCAGTATTGTCGGCATGGTAACTCTATCCAGCATACTCAAAAGCGCCTGACCGCCCCCGTAGTCGGAGCGACCATGTATGCCGTCTACCTCATCTAGAAATATCATGGTGCGATCGGCCAGCCCCTGATTCTCAATTATTGGGTTTAGTATGCTCATGAGGCGCGACTTGCTCCGGGCGTCACTTGCATTTAGTTCCACCATGTCATATCCATACTCGGCAGAGAGTATCCGGGATATTGTAGTCTTACCTATGCCCGGAGGACCGGTCAGCAGAAGCGGCTTTGTACCTCTCTTCCAAGTTGAGAACCACCTCTGTACGTTCGCGCGTCCCTGCTCGTTCCCCACCATACCTGATATTGTCTTGGGCCTGTACTTTTCTGACCACATCAAGATTTATTCACCGGTAAATTATTCTGAAATTTTTCCCATATATCTGCCTTGGAGACCCTGTTGTACCAATACTCATTATAATGCTCTACGGTCATGAATAGAAATTTTAAAAAGTCAATATGTGAGAATCCTTCTGGAAGAATATCCAGCGTGAGCCGGGCCTGCTCCAGATACAACCTACTCTTCTGCATGGTGGCAGAGAATCCTAGAGATACATCATTAGATAGTATGGTGTAATACAGGGGCCATGAGGGTACCTTTACGTAGCCGTTTCGCATCGAATCCTCAATCTCATTACCACACCCCGCGGCCTCGGACGCATGGGCCATCCCTGAATAGAATATCTCACCTAACGACATATTATTTAGAGCCATATTCTTGCCCGCAGTTCCCATTACCGCCCTATACTTTTTGTATGAAAAGTTCATCTGCTCTTCAGTTATACTAGATGGTTGTGTCTTTAGACTCTCATCCATATACTGGCCGGTACGTGCATCCTTAAACCCCTCCTCAAATACCTCCATGATTGTCTCTCCGCCCTGCGCTATCTTGTCCCGGGCCAGCTTTAGTATATAGGGATTCATCAACCTATAATCATCCAAATACTCTAAATCCTCATCCCTGTCTACTATGCGGTCCATGGGTTCGCTTAGGTCTATGGCTAAAATGTGGCCTTCCACAATATTCTGTTTTAATTCGACACTCTCGTTTGGGTTAGCCGCATCAAACAGGGCATTAAAGACGGGGAAAGTCATCTTTACAAAATTTGAATCAAGTATGCGGCCTACACGATCCCGCAGCGTGTTTAAATCCAAGAGACGATCCCGCACACCATTCATCTGCGTGGTGGGAAGCATCAGATTATTGGTCCCTATCTCATCGGCAAAGGCCCTCTGAGTGTCATTTGGTGCAGGGTCTGTTTTTATCTCGTATAGTAACGATTCAGCAAAGCGTGCCTCAAAATCACTAAACTGCTTCTTTGTCTCATCTCTATACTTGTTAAACATGCGATATCCTCTGCTCTTTAGAAATGCACTCTTCATTATACTACGGCCCGCCTTTGTGGTTCGCAGTCCCTCTTTACTTGTCACCGATTCGTCTCTTCCAGACATTAATAACTCTAGCAATACCATCTTTTTATGTTTAGAGTTTATGCGTAATCACAGTAGATGGAAATGTGATTTTAGGATATAACTAGTTCAAAAATAACATACTAAATAGGTAACTTTTATCAACGTTGTAATTTAAAAGGTTGGTGTATAGATCAGAAAGTGAAAAAGTGCCAATTGACACCTAGGTGCTAAGAGTGGAAAAATCCTC
>VXON01000134.1 GCA_009840065.1 Cenarchaeum sp. SB0662_bin_33
CTCAGGCGTCCTGTCCTGCACAGAAAGATACGATTGATGTTTAGAACAGATACAGTACGATGGGATGATCAAGATCAAAATCTTCTACGGAATATACACAGGACCATCACTGCCTAATCACGCCAATACTGTCATTCATGTGAGGGGGGGTTGACCTCTTACTATGCCATACTGATACTATCAAGTACTATATGTCAAAATACACGATCCTAATTACTTGGATAAATCCCCAAGGTATCACTCTTTACTTTAATACCTCGCCGGTACCCACCACCTTGTCAAGTTTATCGGTGATGTGTGTTATATCACTTTTTATCTTTTCATATTCGGGAAAACCCTCTCCCACACCATTAGCCGGCTTTATGCCCTCAAAATGCGTTACAAACCCCTGAATCTCAGATATGAACAAAGGGTCCAGCACATCCAAGGAAGACTTTATTGTGTTGTGGGTACTATTCAAGACTGATTGTAGAGAGGCATAGTTTTCACGTATATTCAGTGGTATATCCTCATACACCTTGGCTTTGTTCAGTGCCATATTCATAAGGCCCATATTCATTAGTATAACACTAAAGTCATTCTTTAGCATCTGTGAGTTAAAGACCAGCAGCCGCCTCTTGGATTCTTCACTTCGTTTGAGTATGGCATCTATTCGTTCAGAGTTCCTGACGAGGCGCTTGTGGTTCTTTGAGCTTAGATGATGCAGAAACACCCCCAGTGCAATGGCAATTACAATATCACCCAGTATAAAAGACATCCAGCCCGAAGGACTACAGTGGGGATCAAAGTACGTAAGCGAGCAGGGCCCATGCTCTTCGGCCTGGGAGAATGCCATCATCGAGGTGATGGTTGTGTTCAGCACAAAGAACAAGACCACAAGTGGAACTACAATCTTGGTATCCATGTTTGTGGTTATAATGTATTGTTATATATTATATATTTGGTAAACTGGTTCCTCCTACAAAGTTAGGTGATGACCTAAATTCACATATTTTGGCGGCCAAGATGAACCCATAAAGGTGATTTTACAGAAAGTGTTTTGCTTTTTGAAGTTGAGTACTTGGTCGGGGCAGTATAATGTAAAAAGTGTGATATGTAGTTCGGACACATATCAAAAATCCATGCGCAAACTTATTCATTATAATGCATGTTTGTCAAATTATGTGGGCTGGTCATCTGATATATCCATTAGACCAGCCGTCCGTTAGATGATTTTTCGGTAGAACCTCTCGTTTCATATACTAGCGCATGATGTGCATTCATCTGTTTATATCAACATTATATGGCCACAAATCCTATATCGCCTCTAATTGCACTTGGTCAGGTCGTGCCTATTTCCCCAAACAAAAGACTGCTTTTTACGGATGTATCCACGTACTTCAAAAAGCAAAACACTTTCTCAAAATATTTAAAAAAACCTACCATGGATGTTCGTTATGGTAAAGTTCCTCATAGTGGGATCGGGCGGCCGGGAGGCATCATTTGCCATGCACCTGATGAAGGATGTGGAGGTATATGCCGTCATGGGGCATGAAAATCCCCTCATCATAGACTGTGTTTTACAGTCCGGAGGAGAGTATCTAGTGGGTGATGCAGACAGCCCCGATACGATACTGAAGTTTGCCATGCAGCACAGTATAGCGTATGCCTTTGTCAATGCCGACCAGCCCCTGGCCAACGGTGTTGTTGACACACTATTACAGAACGGTATAAAGGCCATCGGTGGAACACAGGCCGCAACGCGTATCGAGTGGGACAAGATCTATGCCATAGACATGATGCATAGGGTCTGCCCCGAGTTTACGCCCTTTTATCTTGTAGTATCAGACCACACATCACTGTCCGAGGCACTAGACAGGTTCAAGTCCCATAATCTTCAGGTTGTTGTAAAACCCCAGGGGCTGACCGGAGGCAAGGGTGTCAAGGTGATGCCAGTGCATCTGCCCACATATGATGACTGTTATCAGTATGCGGCATCGCTGCTGGACAAGGGGCCCGATGAGAGCGTCCTCCTAGTAGAGAGGTTGGAGGGCATAGAGTTTACAATAATGGGGATTACTGATGGCAGGAACCTGGTCATGGCTCCGGCCAGCTACGATTACCCGTTCAGGTATGAGGGGGATGTGGGGCCCGGAACCGGTGGCATGGGATGCTTTACTGCACCAAGCGATAGACTCCCATTCATGACCGATGGGGACTTGGCAGACTGTCGTGTAATAATGCAGCGCGTAATTGATGATATGCGACATGCAGGTCTATCTTTTATGGGGGTTCTCAATGGGGGTTTCTTCAAAACTGTAGATGGTATACGGTTTATGGAGTTCAACGGGCGCTTTGGTGATCCTGAGGGGCTGAATGTACTAAGTGTACTGGATGGCTCACTGTATGATGTATTGCTTCACATCTGGAATGGGACCGTATCCGGGGATGTAATTACATTTGCAAAAAAGGCCAGCGTCACCAAATATCTGGTTGCAGAAGAGTACCCCGAAAGTAGCAGTACGGCAACCGACTTTACCGTAGATGTCAACGCCATCAAGGAGATGGGCATACAGACATACTTTGCCTCCTGCATACGCATAGATGACACCACATACAGAACTCTAAAAAAGTCCCGCGTCGTTGCTTTGGGGGCGGCATCAGATACCATACAGGAGGCATCAGATATTATAAACAAGGCCATAAGTCTGCACATACATGGCAGCCTAGAGTATAGGTCAGACATAGGGTCCACAGAAAGCCTACAGAGACTCCACTGATACATCATAGAGGGGCCCAGAGGTGAGTATTCCACCCGCAAAGACAAAATATGTTGTGTATAATCACATGGATGTGGTGACTCTTCCTGCAAAGACGAGGGGTTTCCCAAATTGTTGGAATTTCA
>VXON01000180.1 GCA_009840065.1 Cenarchaeum sp. SB0662_bin_33
AGTTTGACATGCTCATATATGCCACCTACTCTGTGAGGGGGGTTGAGTATGTACCAAAGATCTCTTACACTTAGGACTGTGTCTAGTTGCATTCCAGTGAAATCTTTAGTGCGTCAAGATTCTCCATCATCTTACTGATATAAGAGGCTCCCGAGTCAAAGTCCTCCTGGGAGATGCCCTCTAGTGGGCTAAGCGTTAGTACCTCAACGCCCGTCTCCTCTGCTATTACATCAAAGTGGCGCGGATCTACTCCAAACTCAGTGAGGATATAACCTACACCACTCTCCCTGATAAATTCAACAATGCGGACTACGTCGGTAGCACTTGCAGAGTCAAGGCCAGTCAGTCCGGTCAGGGCAGTGGTCTTTATGTTGTATCTGTCCACCAAATATCCAAAGGCCGAGTGGAATGTCACAATTGTGTCCTGTCTACAGTTTTGTAGAGAGGTGACATACTGGTCATGTAAGTCTTCAAGCTCTGCTATGTATGATGCGGCATTCTCCTCATAGATAGCAGTATTGTCCGGGTCTACAGTTACAAGGCCATCCCTGATGGTCTCTACCTGATGCTGTGCCAAGACCGGGTCTAGCCACACATGTGGGTCATAGATTCCGTGGTCATGGTCATGACCGTGGTCGTCATGTCCATGCTCATCAGAGTGCTCACCTAGAGTCGACTCTATCTCTTCAAGTCCCATTTCATTGGTGATGTGCCCCTCCTCAATCTCTTCTAGTACTTTGCGTATTTCATTAGCGGTGTCAGCATCATCACCATGTACGTGTTTTACACTTAGATTAGATGCTCCACCACTGCCTATAGGCAAATGCTTCCGGATTTTCATGCAAAGATGGAATTGGTTCGGTTGTCATTGACCAACATCTCAATGCAATTATATAACCAAGCATGAATATTCCATTAGATCACAACAAATGATGAAACAGACGCAAATGTAACAACTGGAAAGGACATTTAATCGTAATGATGCTGTATCCTTGTCCGATGGAAGAATGGAGACGGGGTGCTGGTTAGTCTGCTTGCAAGAGATATGCGGTTGGTTCGCGCAGCCGTGTGGATGTCTCTACGCGCCTCTTGGAGTGACAGTGCTGCGAAACGCGGAATGCAGGCCTTGGGATATTGACGCATGAGAGTATTATGTCATCCTCCCAATAAAGTCTGCCGTTGTGTGATCGTGGCAAAGTTCCGCCGGCGGAAGAATACGGAAGATGTGCCATCCACCAGCAATTAACGCACAAAGACCGATGGGAAACATACTTATCATTGAAAGACAAAGCCACATTATGTCAAAGGATTCATCAAAGGCACGGAATGCTAGCGTAGAAAAACATGCAAAGATATGCAAGAAGATACTAAACACTTCGGATAGCATACGATATGTGGGTACAATAAACAAGTATGGGCGTACAGTGGCAGGATTTATACGGTCCGGTACTCAACCCATGCTGGGCCGTGAACAAGCAAAAAATGAGTTCTTTGTACTGTCTACAATACTAAGCATAAGTCAAGATGCTGAAGACTATATCGGAAAGATGGAGCATATGTTGGTAACACATGAAAAGGTAAAGATGGTACTCATACCCGTTGAAACAATAGCGTATATTGTAACCATAAGCGGTAGCAAGGACGATTACATGAGTGTTATAGAGTCTGCCAAGAAAATCATCATAGAACAGTAAAGAGAATGGTGACTGTTTTGCTTTTTGAATAGCCAATGATTGTTATTCAATACCAAAAAATCATTTAAAACGCCCATGATTGGCAATAAAAACCATTAATTTTTCATTTGGTACACGCCTCAATGTTTTTACGCATGATCAACTTCAAAAAGCAAAACACTCTCAGAGAATTTGGAATTTGGTAATAATTTAGGCAGGTGTAAAGCCATGATAACCACCAGTCTGCCGTTCCTTGTCTTTAAAGTTCGGCTCAAACAGGGACACCAGATACTCGTCCGGATCATATATTATGGCATTCTTTCCAGCTTCACGCTCTACAATGTCCCGATACACCCGAACCCCCTTCCCTTTTAGTTCTTCCAGTGCAGACTTTACATCGCCAACCAAAAATCCAATTGTAATGCCATTGTCGATGGACCCACCCAGACACTCGGCGGTCAGTGATGCAGGATGCAGACTAAGTAGTCCTCCGCTTACTCCCAAGTCAATCCATGTACGTCTCTGCATCTTTATCGGCAGGCCAATTATTTCATGATAAAAATACAGTGAGCGATCAAGATCCTTTACTGCCAGTATGACATTGGCAACACGTTTTATCTTCACATAATCATTTAATATATTCAATATTAAATGTGTTTGTTTGGATTGCAACGCCTGACCAGTATGGAATCACCAACAAATAATTTTATGCCCATGTATGAAATGAGAGTGTTTTACTTTTTGAAGTTGAACGTACGTAAAAACGATGACACGTGTGCTAAATGAAAAATTAATGGTTTTTATTACCAATCACGTGGGTTTTAAACGATTTTTTGGTATTGAATAACAATCATTGACTTTTCAAAAAGCAAAACACTTTCGATTTTTTATAAAAATACGGCTTATAATCATTTAGATAACTGAATTATCCGGATTGGTCTTGTGAGTATGTTTTGTATACGGAACACTGTTTATTGTGCAAAATTTGAAAATCCTCCTCTCTGCGGGAGGGACCTGACTACGCATATTACATGAACTCCGAGTATAGATTCACAGGTTCCCCCCCACAAAGTTGGGTGATGTTACACCGCCACCATGCGGGATAGTCTGTCAGCCCAGTTGCTCCAGCAACCATGCATGAGTGATGTGGGATCGAGGATTACATCCACACCACGACGGACTTTGCCCAGACTGGCCGAAAC
>VXON01000067.1 GCA_009840065.1 Cenarchaeum sp. SB0662_bin_33
GAAATCTACCCATACCCAAATTAAATCCCTCTTACTTGCCGGTCTGTATTATAACCGCTTAGCGTATGGGTTATCATATCATTATTGCATAAATTAAAAAATTATAAATCAAATTCATTTGGACCAGCAACTGCATTTTTAATCTTTAATACACACTGAGGAAATTTTTTACATAAGGATCATAGAATTTGTTAAGGGGCGTATTATCTGAACGTGGCCGCTTGCACAACATCCTTTTTAATGGAGTATACCCGTCCTCCTAACATGTCGTTTTATAATGAAAAGATAGAGGCGCACTTGGTATCGATATGGCGCGAGTCAACAAAGTTTCTTAGCTTGGGGGGACGGGAGGGAATGCTAGTTCTCACTGACAAACGTCTATGCTTCATACAAAAGACTAAAGCCAAGTCAGCATGGTGGCAGGCCATACGGCGACGACAGGCCCTTAACCTTATGAAGTCCAAGAGTGTTATGATAATACATGATGGGTATGATGAAGACAATCTCAAAACAGATATGGAAAACCCAAAGAATATCAACATAAACTTTGATGACATATCCAAAATATGGTGTGACGAAAAGGAATGGGGTAGTGTGTTATACATTGAATATATGCATGATGGCGCCGTCCTGAAATACCAATATACCATAGCTCAGGACTGGGTAAAGTATCCCATGAAGGATGCCCTCAAGTTTATGCATGTGGATTGGGAACCATTTGTTGCACGTATAATGGAGCGAGGGATAAGACTAGATTGGTAAAGGTCTATGCAGTTGGTGTGGGGCCCGGCTCACCACAATACGTAACACAGATAGTCATAGATATAATACAAAGTGCGGATGTCGTCGTTGGGTATGATTACACATTAAATACAATAGAACAGTTTTTGGCTGGAAAAAAAATATACCGTATAACAATGAATAATCAGGAGGATACATACCAGAGACTAGCGAATAATCTGGGAGATGAAATCTTGGTGATACCCTTTACGGGTGATGTTAGTTTCTCCGAGTCCGAAGTGATAGATAGACTAGTACAGATATTTGGTGATATCACACTGGCACCGGGAATCAGCTCCACGCAGGTGGCAGCCTGTAGGGCACAGGTGCCCACCGACAAATGTCAGATTATATCAATGCATGTAACCGGGGACATAGAGGACAAGAAACACCGCATGGTACAGGCTTTAAAAGACAAACTCAGCGTAATACTGGTACCGCGACCATGGCCTAGCAGACCGGATTTGCAATTTATGCCGCCGGACATATCAGAGTATTTGAGGAATGAGGGATTTGACACCAAACATCAGAGGGTGTTTGTGTACGAGTATCTTACCATGCCCACCGAGAAGGTCTTTGAGGGCAGCATGGCTGAATTAATTGGAAAGGAGTTTTCAGACATGGCTGTAATGGTGATTGATCAAAATAAACCAGATTCATACATGAATTATGCCTGGCAGTGGACTAAGGCTGAATAATGCCGGTGGTGACGTTTAGAGCCCCTTCTGTAATTGTATCTAGCGCACCGCCGGCCCGCTCCTCTATCATGGATGTGACAACACTCACATCATCCTTGATTGTCTCCTGTATTGCAGATGTCGTATTGGGCAATACCTCTTTTAGTTGTTCCTGAAACACTATGACACCTACTGCCAGCACTATTGCTATTATTAGTAGTTTAAACAGCACAATACTCATGGACAAAAACTGTTTAAAAGTACAATACCATCTCTAAATCAGGCACGCACAAGCCACATTATGACACCATGTATATTCGATGATGTCAGTGTAATTTTGATGGGGCCTAGAGGTGACTCTTCGGCATCCTCACATACGGCAGCAATACCAACAAAAGCAGCTTGGCGGTTCAAAAAGAACCATGTACTGTCATCATCTACATTATATAACAGGCTCTTTTTTAGACTGCTTAGTGACTGTCTAGATGCCATCGATTTACGTATGGTGTCTAGAACCATAATGTCCCCGGCGGATATTGTAATTATACTATGTGTAGTTTTGTAACTACAATCGGGAAGTATGCTGTGCATAGCCTTTAACACCTTCTGGGGACTCTCTGATGGGCTAATCTGGGACTCTGCCCGCACTTGGCAGTCTACAATTACTTCCATCTCTGTATGGTCTCTGCGGCTGCACTTATTAGCGCATCCTTGTTTAAACTATTATTGGAGATGGATTCATCGGCAAGAGCAATGGGATCACTGATACCAACACCCATCTCCCTTCGGTCCCGGTCTTGAAGCATCTGTAGATTTTCTGGATCATCAGAGCGCCTTCTCTTCTTTAGAAATACAAATCGTTTATCCTGTGATGCATGAATGGCCAGTACCCTCACAACACCACACTCACGTAATACCTTAATCTCATCTGTAGAACGAACACCATCTACTATTATGACATCAGAACGGGCCCTCATAACCTGTGGTTTTATCAGGTATGCAACGGCTCCAGGGCCATACTGTGAACGCATCTCCATCATTATAATACCCAAATTTTTACTGGTAGGTTTTACGCGGCGCCTTCCAGCCTCGGCACGAATGGCATCCCCCATGTTTATTATGTCGTGCCCCAATGTGGCCAGGCCGCTGGCAATGGTGGACTTGCCTGCACCGGGCATACCCACAAGACAGACAATCAATTTTTTTGACATAGAGTGTAGACACAATATCTGTTATTTACCTGATTCGCTATATGCAAATTATAGGGAATTATATACAAAAGCACACAGTCTCGGCTGCACACTCATGCCTTTTCTGACGACTTTTGAAAGTGTTTTGCTTTTTGAAGTTGCCTACTTGGGGCAGTATAATGTAAAAAGCAGGATA
>VXON01000091.1 GCA_009840065.1 Cenarchaeum sp. SB0662_bin_33
ATGTAATTTCATCACATCTGGACGCACCCCATGCGCACATTTCCATCTACTGTTTCAGGAGCTGGTGTATTGTAACAAAATTATGTCCGCCCCGGATCAGACGCACACTGCGCGACTTCATTAATCTGTATCGCTCATATTCTGAATGTTGGAGCTGGTAATTTGATCAAAATAAACTCGACTTTATGACCGAAATGTTATGAAGTGTATGTATCTGGCCAAATTCATCAAACAGGATGTATGCCAAATGGCAAAAATTCGTGAATATTTTGTTGTATGGGCCGGGCATGAAAATGCTTACTGTGTAATGCCGCATATTAGTGGCCTATTTGTGGGCAGATATTGAGCGACGTAGCCAAACAGATATCAGTGTATCTGTATTAGGCTGCCATTTGTATCAGTTCGGCAAGCTTTGGATTGTACTCGTTGTAATATTCTCTCCCGCGATACGTTCCCAGTATTGCAGACATGGCGGTGAGCATCCTGCCGGTATAGTTGCAATGGCGATGGTTCCGTATGAACTCGTATGACTTTGTGTAAAGGTGTAGGTTCTGCTTGCTGACTCCACGATGCTTCTTTTGCCACCACTTGAGAAGTCCAACCACACACTCACAGTTGTTTGTATGAACCTCGTTGTTCTCTCCAGAAGCGTATTCATCCTCGCTGTGGTTGACCGTCTCATGCTCGTAACCCCTTTTCCCAAGGGAGCTGTACGCCATATACTCGTCCGTATACACCCTGGAGCCTGGCTTGACTGTTTCTTCAACTATGTCTGCCAACTTTTTGCCGCCCTGATGGACGTTATATACAACACAATCACGTGTCGTTTTGTCTGCTCGCTGATATGCCGCAGTCACCATGGGCAGGTCCTTTTCGTATGTGCCGCGTCCCGATATACGGGGGAGGCCCCTTCGGCTGGGAATGGTGTATAGTCCGTCCTTGCCGTCTATTTTAGTTCCCTTGGATCCGGCCCTGGCGTACGCCTCGTCGTGCTCTACTGTACCGGACAGTTTTTTGGTGGGCAGATTATACACCATCGTCATCATGTTTTTGATTAAATAATAGACTACAGGATAAGACCCAATCTCATTTGCCAGATAGTTTATGGACATACCGTTAGTCGGGCCCCCAAAGAAGCCCCAAACGAGCATCATCCACTGACCCGGTCCGACATGTTTGTAGTGCAAAATCGTGCCGGTCTTGTCGTTGAATGACCTTTTACAGTCTTTACAGTAGTACCTTTGCAGACATGTCATATATCTGCCCCGCTTTTTGATATTGGACGACTCTTTGCAATGGGGGCAAACTACACCATCGGGCCATCGAACCAACATCAACAGATTGGCGGCGGCAACGGGGTTGACGAATATTGCCATTATACACGACAGTGGCCCCATTTTGGAAAAATTTCCGGAGGGTTATGGCTTGCTTTGTTCTTTTTTCGTTTTGACACCTGTCATGGAGGATCTTATATCAATCAATATTTAGCTATTTTGATCACTTAGTATCAAATCTGCATATTATGCCATTTTTGAGCAGCTCCAACATTCAGAATATGAGCGAACTGGAAAAGGAGTTCAAGATAGTCTAGTCTTTTGTACTTGACGGCCTACTGGTGGCAGGTTTTTCAATGCCAAATGAGCTAGTTACAGCCCTCCGGCTTCCTATATAATCCCGACTTTTCTGCACGTATTCATAGTCGCTAGTCTTTGCTTTATTGGCTGTCACATTTTACATGTGGTGGTTCAACTAATAAAGTTGGTGACGATCTTGTTTTTTGTGTAGTATGCGAAAATTCACTCACTAGCGACCTGACTCCGCCTCCCTAATTGACATGTCTGTTTAACCATGCATCATTTAGTTCCAAAATTATGCCGCCTTACCTCAAAAGTCTACAAAATGTGAGGCCGCCCCGCACAATAACAGGCATGAAAGTACGTATTTCAGGCTCACCAGACGATTAGCATAGGAAAGTGTTTTGCTTTTTGAAGTAATACTTATGATATCAAAAAATCATGCGCAGACTTCCCACTAGTGGTGGCATCTAGAACAATCTGGACCAGAGTCCCGTGATGTAGGTGGAGCGTGCCTAATGCTTGCCAATGAGGTCCCATATCCAGATGCCATTTACCCCTTAAACGTCACCGCACATAGGCCGTATAGAATGGGCTGTATAACAACCAAGCATATAGGGCGGGCCAAGTATGTTTACGTGGAGTAGTATGTCAACGGACGCCACAGGACAAAGTCATGTGGCAATGCGGCCAGGCCGGAGAGTTTCTAGCGAGCGCGTGAGGTACTGTTTGATGTCATGAGCGAACGCATGGCGGCGATGGAGTCGCAGGTTGACCAGATGATTGTAAATGCCCAAGACAGTGCGGTAAGCGGCAAGGCGGATGAATCCCCCCTTAAATGCAATGAATGCCATACTATACACATGTCGACAATGGAAGTACCGCGTCCCGATACAGAGACCTCGCAGCCGCCGCGCTACACACTGTCACAGACTCTAGACAACATCAAGGCGCATAAAATCATACTTGATGCCAAAGACGATGCCGGTGCCATAACAATGGCTGAACTATACAAGTCCAAAAGGTGGCTTGTAGAGAACGGCAAATACGAGCTAAGCCGCGATAACATCACAATCCATACCATAGAGGTTGGCGCGTACTCGGACCACCATACATGATGCAAGATCCGTGCTGGCTTTATACAACTTTTTACTAGTATAGTGATATTGATTGAAGTTTATACATTTCAATGATCTTTTTTATTAAAATATACTTAAAGATAATATAAGAAAATCGATAGTGGTG
>VXON01000010.1 GCA_009840065.1 Cenarchaeum sp. SB0662_bin_33
ATGTCTGTGTAAAATCATGCAAAAATCGGTCTCAAAATATGGGGTCCAGCTCACTTGCTACCTTGCGACTGGACAGGCCGCCGAATAATAGATCTACTGCTTGGGTTATTTGTTCGGGTGTGGCGCGCTTTCTCTCAAAGCCTAGATTGTGTATGAACTTTTTACCACAGTCATGACACAAGAACCGTTGGGCATTACCCCTCTTGAGTTTTTTGATTCCATGCTTTACGATATGTACAGAATCGCAGAATTTGCATCTGCCTAAATCATGCTACCGTATAGTAACAGTCTTCTGTACAGCCTCACGCATCTTACGGCTTATCTCTACTGCGTGTATGTGCTTGCAACACACATGACGGAATCGGTGGTCAGGGCAAGAACAAGTCCAGCCGTACTCTATACTTATGATATCATACTGTTTGTTTGAGCTTTGAGAGTTGGCTTGGTAGTTGGTGTTGTCTATTCTATGGATCTGGTTCTTACGTTGTGCTATGGCTTGCCCACACTCTTCTCTAGAATTCATGCTACTACCTCCATGAAAACTAATATTGTACAAAATGAAGAAAGATTCGAGGACTCAGAATAACAGGCTGGTCTCATTGATCCCTTTTCTGGGATCTCATTTTGCAGATTCATCATGGCCTTTCTCGCTTGCTTCATAATAACAGTACTGTTAGTGGATAATATAAAGCCTTCGATTAACAGCGCGGTAAAACATATATTATATGTAATAACATTGTTACTTATGACGCGATGGGCTAAAGACACTAAAGAGTTCACGGTGAGATTGTACAAGAGTAAGAACCGAGACGCAACACCTAGTTTACTATGTAGGGTGCCAAGACCACTAGTCAAACTGTTAGGCGATCCATCATCGCTTAAATTCTGTGTAAAGGATGGCAAGGTTATCGTAGAGGGTGTAAACAGTTGAACAGGTTGGTCACTGGAGAAGAGACAAGTGGCCTAAAACCCACTGGATGTAGAATTGAAGGTAGTATACCAACGGACTTTACACCATCCTGGGGGGATTCATTTTTGTTTATCAGTAATGATCAGTGAAAATACACACACGGTCTGCACAAATACCCCGCCAAATTCTTTCCCGAATTGCCGAGGTGGATTATTGAAAAGTACTCAAAACGGGTGGACTGGGTATTAGATCCGTTTGCCGGCAGTGGTACAGTTAATGTTGAGTCCATGCTTTTGGGGCGCCCCAGTATTGCTCTAGATATTGATCCCTTTGCACGTTTTTTAATCAAAGCCAAAACCACTAAAGTCAATACTGGACGGCTAACGAACGCAGCCAGGGTTATACGGGAGCGTCTTGGACAATTTGGGAAGAACGAACCAACTTTACCGAACTTCCCTTATGCAGACCATTGGTTTGCACCCCACATATTGCATGAGCTAGCCCGTATCAAACATGTTGTCCAGTCGGTTCGGATGGACACGGCAACACGTAATTTCATATTGGTCGTATTCTCCTCGATCATCCGCACCGTCTCCAATGCCGATAACCATTGCACAAGAACGGTGGTTAGGAAGCGCCTAAACAAACCGGTGAGGGGGGGACTCACAATACAACTATTCCTTGCGCAGCTGGACAAGCAGATTCGCCAAATGGACGCGCTTCCTGGCGACGTATCTAAAGTCATAGTACCCGATAACGCAGACGCACGTAAAATAAGATGTCGTCAAGACGTTAGGCTGGCTGTCACATCTCCTCCTTATTTAAATGCCGTAGATTATCCGCGCACACACCAACTGGAGATGTATTGGCTGGGCATCGCCAATGGTTCCTTACGCGATTTGAAGCGAGAGCATATAGGCACAGAAGTGGTGTACAGCAACGAGTATAAAATTAAACATCTAACCGGTGATTCATGTGCGGATAGGGTCATTGAACGGGTTTTTGCTACGGATCCCCGCCGTGCATACATCGCATGGTTGTACCTGCAAGACATGGGACACACTTTTGAGGCGGTCTATGAGGCATTAGTGGAGGGCAGCCATTATGTGGTGGTGGTCGGCGACAACATGGTTAGGGGAACGCCGTTCGAGAGTTGGAAATATTTTATTCCAATGGCTGAAAGTGTAGGTTTTACTACCACCTTACACTTCGAATCAGAAATAATCAACCACTACATCAAAGTACCGCGCAAAGAACGCATTACTTCAGATCATATACTGGTGTTTCAGAAGTGACGGAAGATGCACAGCGCGGGATGAACGCCTCTGTAAAGGGGTTTGCCAACGAGAATAGGCTTCTGGGGGCTTTGTTGGAGCGAGGTTATAACGTTTCAAAGGTAGATCTTCCTCATTCTTCATATGATCTAGTGCTTGAGCATGAAAAAGACATGATTCGAATACAGGTAAAGACTGTTGGTGTTGGAGAGAGTATCCCCTTTACTGGTGGGACACGTGGTGGTAAGGACAGAGAATACAAATCTGATGTGATAGTCGGCGTGCTTTCGGAAAAGACCAACGGCGACTCCATCACATTCTATGTATTTCCTACTATAATGGTTGAAAAATGGGGTACGAAGCCAAGGTCAATCAACAAAGAACCCCATGCCAAGAACCAGTACAAGTACATTGAGCGATGCAAAGACAAGGAGTTTGTTGTGCGTATGTTTAGCAACACTTGATATTGTGTCTAGTCCCATCACACAAATTTGACAGTATTATACATATCACGTACTTTCCAACATGTATTATCTCACGTTAACTTACCAGAAGCCTCAGTCTGCATATCTTAAATATTACCGAACCGTACAATAGTTATGGAGATACCCGAAAAACTACGCCTCGCCAAGGCA
>VXON01000116.1 GCA_009840065.1 Cenarchaeum sp. SB0662_bin_33
AATACTTGGTTCCGAGGGATCAGGACGTGTTGCACGTAGACTGAGTATGATGATGTAGTATTACTGCTTAAAATCGCTACAATAACCGCTCAGTAAACTATTGCAACCAGCACTGCACAGAGTCCAGCAGAACTATCATGGGGCGGTTTGGCGGCCGGCTTCTGCCCGTACGTGCGCAGCCTCCCCCATGCAGTAGGTTTGGCGTGGCACCAAACACTCAAGAAGCCGAAGCGTCCAGATAATCATATGTTTTAACGGTCTTTATCTCCCCAGTTTTATACATCGCATCAATGTATGTCCTTGATGCCTTCCGGCGGTGTGCCGTTTCTGCTCCCTCCATTGCGTCTCCACAGGGTTGAGATCAGGTGTGTACGGCAGCAAGTATTCCAGAATAACATCACCGCAGAACTCCTTGACAGCATCCCGCACTGTCTTTGACTTGTGATAGTTGGCGTTGTCTAGGAATATCGCGCACTTGCCAAATGTTTGGTACACCTTCCCGATAAAGTCCAGAAAGTTGTCTCCGTTCGCCTTTTCATAGAACGCATGAAACTCCCGGTCAGGGGCCAGAACCCCGAACGTGTAGAATCGCTCGCCGGACAATATGGTCGGCACGGTAATCGCTTCGCCTCTTGGAAACCAGCCTGTCTTGTTTTCCCATCCAACTATGGTAGAGTACTCATCCTTGTATCCACTGTGTTTGTATTCGGCAACCAACTGTGTTTAAACGAGAGTGTGTTGTTTTTGGATATACGTAAAAACGATGACGTATATACTAAATGAATTTTAAACGATTTTTTGGTATTGAATTGGTTGTTCAAAGAGCAAAACACTTTCAAGAAACCTTAAACCATACCATTCATATATATACAAACCGATCTGTAGGTATGCAGGTAGCAGATGCACGGCTTCGCAACATCAGCGTAGTGGTTGTCGCCGATACATACCACCCTGATATGATCTACAAAAATCTGGTGAATGGTGGGATAATGCCAGACAGATCTGAGATAGTACAATCAAGTCAGGTACCTGGAGAATGCGATGTGAAGTATCGCGGTGGCATACATATTGCCGTAAACAAACAGAGATTTATAATCGGCAATGATTACAATGAGTTGTTCAAGGAATACATGAATGATGAAGTATATGCTTTGGCCGCAGAGTTTGTCAAGACATATAGCGATGTGCCGTATCGAGCCATTGGTCTCAACTGCACCATCTCGCTGCAACACGACGATCCACTTCGCTGGATGACCCAGAAGTTTCTGAAAACCAATACCCCATCCGAGAACACTTTAATGGCGCCAAGGTTTTTGATCAAAACAGATGATGCCGAGTTAACACTTGCGTTTATTCCAGTTGAGGTAATGGATCAGGGGCAACTAAAACCCTTTGTCGTCATAGAATGTAACCATCACCATGGTGGCCCTTTTACGGCTGATAACGACATATTACGCATAGTGACGGGGTGGCGGGACACTAAGGATATCATTTTGTCAAGGCTTGGGGAGTGGTTGGAGTTAGGATGAATAATGTGCTGACATCAACTCAAACAGAACCGGATGAAAGTTTCGGGCGCCGAGCTGATTCGAGTGTTGAGACGATCAGGTTCGGTGAGTTACAAGCGTCGTTGAAGCAGGATATGCCTACCCCACCCTTCCGACCAGTTACCCTCATTAATCCTCAGACCCCAGACATGCTAGGCTTGCGTGACCAAGTGCCTGCGCGTGATAATAGGACGACTGCTCATTTCACATACACAATGGACACCCACAACATACCCCTCACAGGTAGGCTTGAGTATTTGCAGTCTGTAATGGCATACAAACAACAATTTCTTGACGCTAACACTATCGCTGTTATGGGCGATACGGAGGTGATCGACGCGTTGGAAGGGCATGGGCTTGTCGCTATCGCCAACCGCCTAAAGTACCTGTATGGCATCACTGAGGAAGATGAAGAGGATGTCAAATTGAATTCGTTGCGTGGTTTCGCTGTATTCGTAATAAAGAACCGGAACGTGCATACACCACAAATCACGATAACAGACGACGGGCTCATACAGGCCGTCTGGAAGCACCCGCAACAAGGCACACTTGTCATGGACTTTCATGAGTCTGGTGATATTGCGTTTACACTATTGTATGGTAGATGGGACCAAGAAACCGAGCGATACAAGTTGATAGGGGAGTTGCCTCAAGATCAAGCCATACTACACGTTAAAGATTTTATCTATAATTCTATAAGGACATGATCGTAGATATCGATGACGCGGATCATGTTGCCAGATACTGCTCACCACGCAAAATAAAAGAAGACGGAACGCCAGCTCCGGGCGCGTTCAGGCTCAGGGACTGCGATAATTGTTGCCTGTCGGTTAACTGGCTTGAATGTTTCAGGGGACAAAGTATTGTTGACAACATCTTACATGTCAGAAGTGAACTATGCCAGCACCATGAGCTCAGAAAGAATGGACGGTTAGCAGTACTGAACGTTGGAAAGGTAAAGCGCGCCATCAAAATAACCAATAAACTTGACATTAATGTTAAAAGAAGTCCGCGTAATAACCATCGGTCCCACGCATGCATTGGTGGGTATCCAACAAACAATAATGAGGTCGCCATGACTCTGTCTGAGATGGTAGGGGTCGACGACATGTATAACACTACATCATAAGACGCGCTTGACATATGACTCCACTGAGACTGGCCTGTGACATACTATAGCGGCGTGCATAAGTTTCTGTAGTTTAATTTTCGCGTATAGGGCGATTTTGCTATTATAAAGATCGTTACTACCACACACATTACCCGGCG
>VXON01000118.1 GCA_009840065.1 Cenarchaeum sp. SB0662_bin_33
CAGTAGTGTGTATGGGCGATTTTAGTACTGCATAAACTTATGCACGCCGCTATAGTCTGCATGTGTCTGACCAACGTGCTATGGTCCGGGGTGGGCTCGTGACTCCAAGGGGTATTCATCTCAGACATATCAGATTCAGTTTGGCGGTATGTCTCGTTGTCGGCCAACATCTAGAGGTCAGTTTTTCCTTGGAGTGGATGGGAGGTCTGCCACGGGTTTTTGAGCCGGTATGCGGGGCCGGGTTCTCATATATCAGCGTCTTTTGCATATGGGGCACCTCGGTCTCCCTAGTAGTATCGCCAGTATCCTTTCCGTCTCTTGTGTTTAATCATTAGAAATCTAGTGTTAAGATCGCATTATAAATATTTGGATCGTATAGTACGGTACTATAAATAAATAGATAATATTCTTCAGTCTGACACTTAAGAAACCAACGTTGTTCAGGCTGCCAGTGGGCAATATGATCTTAAATCAGATTTACGTACCAACCCCCCTCCCGGCAAGAGATAATAATACGTTTGAGCCACGTATGGCTTACCATCCCTTCTTTGGAAACTTCATACCTAAAACCCTCATAGTCTCATCTGGTGATGTAGCAAACCTGCGTACTGTCTCCCATCTTTCGTCTATTATATCGGCCACCGATTTTGGTACCTGCTCCTCCCAGACACTACAATCTTTGTTGTCTACTGATTTGTACAGTAGTGACTTGACTGATGTTGCTGATATGGGTCGACGCTTGCCCACCCGGGGACGCAACCTGTAGAGCCTTAGCATCACACCCTCAGATCTATCTCCAGTATATGAGAAGAAATCCCCGTGCACACCATTTAGTATTTTTGAGCGTAATGACCAAGATTTTTTAGATATTACTGGCGGAATATATTTTTTGAATGGCGCATTAAACGTATAGTCATCACTGACATGAATACTGTCACCAAAGACTGATTCTAGCATTTCTTTCCGTGTATTGTAGTCAAACGGAAAGCTTCGGCTGTTCAATTCGCTGTTGTCATACTTGAATACCACCGGCATCACTTTTACCATATCTGCCTCTTTGATTAAATCCTGAATTATCTCTACATGGGCATCTGTCACCGGATTTAGATGGGCCAGATACAGTGCAGTAACCAATACACATCATGCAATGGGGACGATGGGACTTGAACCCATGCTCTCCAGTACCCGAAACTGGCAGTATACCAAGCTAACCTACGTCCCCAAAATACGTATTTTTCAAAGATATTTTATCCTACCCGTAGGACTCAAACTTGACTTCAAAGCTGCCATCTTCGCGCTTTTTACGGCTTGTTACAAAACCCTTTGGCTCCAAAAAGTTCATGGCACCATCAATAGTTCCCTGCCAACCGCATATGTAGAATATTGTATTATCCTTGGTTATCTTCTCTCCCACCATCTCTTCTAGAACCGAATCTCCATTGCTATTGGGCTTTAGAAATGATTCGACTCGCCCTACCTGTCCTTTCCAGTTGCGATTCTCGGTAGGTCTGCTTATGGATGCCCTGTATGTGAAATTCCATTTGTCTTTACCTACATCTTCGCTCTCATGCTCTAAATCCTCAAACAGATTTTTGTATCCTAATTCATCCGTATAGCTAGCTCCATGCAGTACTATGATCTCTCGCTTATCTCCGACCGCGCGCAGGTGCTGTGCAAAACTCACAAATGGGGCCAGTCCGGTTCCGCCACCCAAGCATACTATTCGACGTTCGTCCTTCTCGCCATTATGCAGTGTCTCGTTGATGGAGAGATCATCTCCTCTCGGCGTCATCCATCTTACTGCCGTACCTACTCTGGAGTTGAATAACTGAGTCGTCAATCTTCCTGGAAGCGGTTTTCGTACCCAGCGTATGTATAATTCAATATAGTCCCTGTTCTCCGGATTAGATGCTATTGAGTATGCTCGGCGAACTATTTTATTATTCTCGTTAGGGTTTGGCATTCCTATTATGATGTACTGACCAGCCTTGTACTCGGGCACCTTCTTATCATCTGGTACTAGTCTGCATATCATCAAGTCATCCTTTAACTTTTCTATATATGTCAGCGTTGAGGCGCTTTCAGCTACCATATTCCATCATTTTTTACACTGCTTAAATATTTTTGCCACAGCGGGTCTTTGTGCGTTAACTGTTGGTGGATTGCGTATCTCCCGTATTCTTCCGCCGGCGAAACTTTGCCACGACCACACGCCGGCAGACTTTGTTGGGAGGATGGTCTGATAGGGGCCTGAATACAGGAGTACGGGTGCCTGATTGCCGAGCAACCCCTATCGTCTATCACATCTTCTATTACCTCTCCTCCCTTGCCCTAGCGGCTAGACTGGCGCTGCCTATGACGGCTTTCTACTCATCGTCCAATGGATTATGGTGCTACCACTTCGGCCGGTTCCTACCGCAGGGATGAAAGGTTTTGCAAATGTCCGACGCTTTTATTTTGAATGTTGGAGCTACCAAAAATGCATAGTAAAAAAATTGATGCCAGTTGATTGAAACAGCTAAATATGGATCAATAAAACATATTCTTTGATGGATACCAAAATGAAAAAACAAGAACAATGTACCCCCTGGAAATACTCCAAAATGGAACCGCTGTTGGTTATGGTAATGGTATTTACTGCCCCCATAATCGCCGCCAATCTGCTGAGGATGGTACGGTGGCCTGATGGTGTCGTTTGTCCCCATTGCGAAAAGTCATCCCATATCAAAAAGCAGGACAAATACATACTACTGCAAAAATTGCAAAAATCATTCAACGACAAAACCGGGACTATTCTGCACTA
>VXON01000009.1 GCA_009840065.1 Cenarchaeum sp. SB0662_bin_33
TGCGCTTGGGAGCACATGAAAATAGAAACAAGCCAGGGGACAACCCATACAACAACCTCTTTTCTGGAGGCTATATCAACAACACCATCATGCTGCCTTATAATATCTGGCATCATGAATTCCATCTGAAGGGCAGGCAGGTTAACACTGATCGTGTACATAATTCAGATTAAAACTACCAAGGGAGTGATACCAGGCAACAAGCAGAGGAAGTATACCATCAATCGTTCCAAGCCCAGCTGAAGAAAGGTGGCCACACTGTTCAACCCAAATAAATATGCTCTAAGCTATATAATAGAAGGAATACTCGGAGCCGAAGAGGCCCGAGGACATCAAATATACTACAGGTTCGTCGGTGACGACAACAGAAAACGGTTCGCCAAGGAGAGGGCCATATCCTGGAATATAACCGGTTCTGGTGGGCCAACCGCCTAGGCATGCTGATGCCCTCGCATGGCGCTCCATCAGAGGCGGCACACTTTTGTTATCTATGACACTACCCGTCAGCGATGTAATATACTGCCAGTGGAACTTGTGTACAAGTCCCTACTAAAAACTTGGCACATATGGATAGTGGCGAATTGCGCACCACCCCCCTTTTGATACGTTCTAGTCTACAATTTCGATTGAATCAAATCTGTCCTGATGGTCTGCTACAAAATAGGTTATTACAGTGGAATCTATCTCTAGCCATTCGGATTCTCCCTTGTACGGCAGATAATCTTCAACGAATACGTCGTCGGGGCCGCTCAACCTTACTATTACATTCTTCTTTTTTGGTACTATGTCGAATGGGAGCCGGAGTACCTTACCTCGCCGCTCAGCCTGTATGTTTACCTTGTAGGGGTCCCCGCGAAACTTTGTACTACCAAAAAAGTAGCTCTGAAATATATCCAACTTTATAATCTCAAAGTGCAACATTATACATACCACTATACAGTCTCTAGTAAAAAAGGGAATTATATACAAAAGTACACAACCCCGATTCTGAGAGTTAATGCTGACCTAACACAGATTTTGTGACTACCAATCCATTAAATACCAGCATACCGTACTACACATCATAATACATGTATACAAGGTACCGTTGCGCCATGATGTAAAATTTGCAGAGTGGGCGCACCACACGAACCATGCGTCAAGATATGTGTACAACCGAGCGGTATCAGAGTATTTGTTTGGCGGAGAATATATGGAGAGGGTGACGGTGGACATTTTACAGCCCTTCAAACTGCCGGGCAAACTGGATTTTACATCAGGTATGCTGGACGACGACTACCATACATATGATTTTGGGCCGTCAAAGAGGAGATTAAAGTATAGTATGTTCAAGCAACTGACTGTGTGGCGCGCTGAACATGCATGGCTGCGTGAGTGTCCCGTGGTGTTTGGCCGGGGCGCCATACAGGATGCATCGGTTGCATGTAGGGGAGTTATGGATGACAATTCTAGCCACGCGCCGTACCGCCGTAAAGACGGCCGCATCATATTGAGTTCCGTTACGCCACCTGTACGAAAAGGTGAACACACCATACATATTCCCGGATATGGTATTGTAGAGCCCGCCAAGTTTATACCGGAAACGTGGGAGATGCGCTCATTCAAGATAGAACATAGCCGCGAATACAATAAACCAGACCGTATCGCGCATAACGAGTGGTGTGGATGTAGTCGTGGTCGAGTCGCTCTCCGTAAAGGACATGACAGCACATGGTGGGAATTACAAAAGACACATGAACCGTTCAATACGGGAGATCCATATTGGGGAGTTTTTGCGCAAGCTTGCGCAGTGGTGTGAGATGCACAACATACCACTATTGGGGGCATCTGCCAAATACACGAGCCAGACGTGCCATATGTGTGGGACGGTGGATGCCGAGTCGCGTATATCACGCGACAAATTTATTTGCACTAATTGTACCAGAGTATTCCACGCGGATGTCAATGCCGCCTAGAATATTCTGTATAGGGCGGCAGGGAATGTCACCCTGAGACGGCCGGGGCACAAGGGGGACTACAAGCCAACACCTTCTATGATCCACTCCATACAACGGGGCCATCAGAAAAGACATGAGTGTACAGCCGAGGCTGTGTACTTTTGTATATAATTCCCTAAAAAATAACCCAGAAGGTGTATCTAATAAAATTAAAAAGCGGTCAGATGACTTGCCAGGGTCGTGTTGCAAACGTGATTACGTATCCAACACCAATTAATATTGATTGGTATGCGATGTTGGTATAGGGAATTGGCTTGATTATTGGTTCACCCTCTACAACTACTGTTTGTCCTGGACCAAGACCTGGGCCTACGGTTGCTACATTAAGTTGTGTGTGGACGTGATATACGCCCGCCTCCAACGCTCTTGCTGAGATTGAGTATGCTGTTACACTGTTTCCATCAATATCAAAGACATTACCAGGCGGATCTCTGGCCATTATCTCCCATCTGTTTCCAGCATTAGTGGATTCAGAGAATATTGATATCCAGCCACGCAGATCCCTCTCTACTAGACTGACCAGCTCGCCTTTTAACGTCAATATTTCACCGGTCTGGAGAGACTGTCTATTGAATGTCTCCCCTTCTATTCTGATAAAACGGCTCTGAAGCTGTGCTTGGACACCGTGGGCTTCTGCAGTTGGGAAGAGTGTTTCTACCCAGTTAAAGCCCAATGTACCGGCTACCAGCACTATGCTGAGACCTAATACGATTATCTTTTGGTTGATCATGTTATCCCTTGAAATTAATAATCACATACAGCTGTTATAAGCATTACGATGGTGGAGG
>VXON01000035.1 GCA_009840065.1 Cenarchaeum sp. SB0662_bin_33
TCTGAGGATTTTTCCACTCCTAGCACCTAGGTGTCAATTGGCACTTTTTCACTTTTTGAATAACTTTCGAAATGAATTGGTGTGGTGCTATACTAGAATGTCTGCCAAAGGTCAACGTCAATTTTCACGTGCACATGATACAATATTATGGTATTCTGTTGGTGATAGTTGGACATTCAATGCGGATAATGTTAGATTACCATATGCAGCTGGAAGTAAGGCGCGTGAAGGACATACGTTAAATCGGTTAGGTAGTGGTTACTCAAAGGAAGGTGTCACCAAACTAAACCCCAAAGGTAAGTTTCCTGAGGATTGGATTAGACATATACCATACCTGAGAGGTAAGGAACGGGTAGGTTATCCCACACAAAAACCACTTGCCTTACTGGAACGTATCATAAAAGCCTCATCAGATGAGGATGATATTGTGTTCGATCCGTTTTGTGGATATGCAACTGCATGCGTGGCCGCCGAAAAACTAAACCGTCAATGGGTAGGCATTGATCTGCCACCCAAGGCCGTAGAACTTGTCGCCATGCGAACCTAGCGTACTATGGGATTAAGACACTATGAGATAAGCAACCGTGATAAACCGCCCAAACGAACAGATCAGGTCGAATTACCAAATTATCGCACACATAAACATACGTTGTATGGCATACAGGAAGGCTACTGTAACGGATGTGGTGAGCATTTCCCATTTAGAAATTTTACGATAGACCATAAAACCCCTCAGTAAAGGTGGCACGGACCATATAGACAATCTCCAATTACTATGTGGTGCCTGTAATAGTCTAAAGGATAATAGAGACATGCCGTATCTGTTGGCGGCCTTAAAACGTCCTATACGTTAAACAAATCAAAATACTTCAACCTTTGACCAGTCATGTTAACTGTACTTTTGTATATAATTCCCATTTTTTACATCCCAAATGTTTTTTTGTGTATGATGTTCTGCAGGTCCTCTGCAGGCGACATCTCAGGCCTGCATGCAAACGTATAGTTGTGTGTAGATACGGTCCACCACACACGGAACGACTTGCCGGTATATTCCCATGCATCTGTCGTATGGTATGGCGCAGTGATGGTGCCCTGCTCGGTCACCAGGTGTAGGGCGGTATCCCTCATGTATAATGTGCCGTCCTCTGTCTTGTATGTGTGGTGTGTCTCACCCAAGTCAACCTCCCTATGCTGTGTGGCCGGCGAGCCTGCGTACATCGGACCGCTCTCCTGCCTTTTCTCTGGTTTTTTCTTGCGGCCCCACCCGAACATGTGACTGTATCGTATTGGCGATATAAAAGGGGGTTCTTCCCATGGTTCTGGCAAGTTATGGGTAGATATAATATAAAAATAAAAAAACATAATTGATTATATGACATCTGACTACCAGTTATAATCTAACAGTAAGAATACGAATATGGGTGGACCAAACTCTATACCCATCACGCATGCTGTGCCGATACATGCAGCGGCCAAAATCGGCTTGACCCGCACTTTACCTTCCTGCCGAATTGCTCTTATAGAAACGAACAATAACACTGGTGTAATGCAGATTAGCAGGAGTGCCGGGCCATTACTCAGGAACGCGAGAAATCCATGAGTAGAACCGTCCCGGGCCATCTGGGCCAAGATGCTCACCAACCCTATCAGATGATATGCGGCAGAACCACTAGATATACCGAGTATTATATGCCAGCCAGATAAAAAAGAAAAAAGGTTCATGGTGGCTGTGTCTTAGTTCTGGTAATAAAACGTAGCCCTTCCGTAGTAACTGTCGTTGGCGCTATACACACCAAGGAATGTTAGGCTGCCGCCTAGACTGTTACTGTAGTAGGCGTTACTGGTTGCGAAGTGTGGGTTGAGTCTAACCTCATCGTAGGCATACTGGACACCCCATATGTGCACGCTTGCAGGCGTGGACCAAAGAAGCTTGCCATTACTACTAGTTATCTCGATCGAACCGGTAGACTCCCAGTTGAAGCCGCATCCCTCAACCGGCTCACTTTTGAACCCGTGTCCGTGGATGTCTGGCGTGGCCGCGCAGCTGACAGAACTACCCAGTGTCACACTACGTGTCACGTCTTGGGTATACCCATCCGTGATAAATCCACTAAAGTCAGGCGTGACCACTTCATAGAGGTTGTCGTTTATGACAACCACGTCTACGTGGGTCGTAAGGTCGTTGTCCAGAGTGCCGTTGACATACGTCTGATAGGTGATCGCATGAGAGTTATTTACCGTATTGATTGTTGTCCGTATCTCTATTGTTGTGTGGTCACCGTAAGTGTATTTCCTAGGCGACGTGTCTGCAATTACCTCAGACAATGCGTTCAGTATGGTCGGTGAATACACCTTCTCGGTGTATGTGTCTGGCGTGGCTTCTACTTGGGCAACCCCAATGGACATGCCTGCGACAATAGCCACGATTACGCTCAGTGCAATGATATGTGTTTTTTTCATTACATTGTGTAGTTTAACAAGTAATGATAAACAGTAAGTCTACAGTGTATTCCTGTGTAGTACAATTGGGGGTGCTCGTTGTGATTGTATTAGAGATGTTTATTGCGATGATTGCTGGTCTTTTACTGCCTCATACTGAGCCTACCAAGGAGAATGCTCCAGAAAAGGTCGAAAACACAGAACCGGCCGGAACGATTCACGAGGAGACGGCAGAGGTGGCAGTAGGGGAGCAAGTAGAGCAGGATAACAAAAATCATGAGGAATCAGCAGCAAATGCAGCAAAAAAATCCAAGAAAAAAACCAAGGCAGTAGAGGAAGAAG
>VXON01000089.1 GCA_009840065.1 Cenarchaeum sp. SB0662_bin_33
TAGTATGTTATTTTTGAACTAGTTATATCCTAAAATCACATTTCCATCTACTGTAGTTTGGCATGCTCATATATGCCACCTACTCTGTGAGGGGGGTTGAGTATGTACGATACAGGCTGCGGCAAAGTCGTACAAGTCCGCAGACTAACCCCCCCCTTTTCATTCTTGAGACTATATGTTCCTCACTCTTGTGGCCTGCCGGGACAGGTGACGTTACAACAGGTGACGTAAATGTTACAGCCCCAATAATGGTGAAGATTTATGATGTTGGAAGACATGTGACTATCATGAATACGCGCCAGACTACCAACTCCGCAACACGTTTGGCCGCTGTGCATAACTGCACGACGGCCATACCGACACCGATTTCACCAGACCCGTCAAACGCGACATCCGGCGACAGCCCAAACGTCGCCGATACTAATGTAGTTCGGACCCCACCACTCAAAATTCAGGGCATCAAGACGAAGGCGGTTCCATTCATTCGTGACAGTGTGTCTTGGGGAGGTACTGGCCGTTGGATAGAGCCTTTCGTTGGATCCGCCGTAGTTCCCCTCAATATTCAACCCAAACGTGCCTTGTTGGGCGATGCAAACCCACACTTGATCCACTTCTATGTTGCGATACAGTGTGGAGATGTCACGAGCGCCACTGCGCGCACGTTCTTGGAACAAGAGGGAGAGCGCCTTCGACGTGACGGGCAGGAACATTACTATCAGGTGCGAGAGCGCTTCAATGAACATGGCGACCCACACGACTTTCTCTTTCTGAACCGGGCATGCTTCAACGGCCTGATACGCTTCAACAAAAAAGGATATTTCAACACACCATTTTGTCGAAAACCGGAACGGTTCCGTACCGCGTATATAACAAAGATCTGCAATCAAGTTCAGCGGGCCGCTGATTGTATGGCTGGTAAGGAATGGGAGTTTGTGTGTGCCGATTGGACCGACATCATACGTGAGGCCCGTGAAGGTGATTTTGTCTATTGCGATCCACCTTATGCGGGGCGCTTCACGGACTATTTCAATTCGTGGACCGACGACGATGCATCACGTCTGGAGGATTGCCTGAAGGCACTACCGTGCAGGTTCCTCTATTCAATGTGGTCGGAGAACAAGTATAGGAAGAACGAGCGCCTACATGACGTATTCTCTGACTATGAGATTAGAACGTTCTCACACTTCTACCACTTGGGATCTATGGAAGATCTGCGGAATGAAATGACCGAAGCGTTGGTTATGGGATGAAAGATTTTATCCTAAATGCACTTGAGGAAGTCCAGAACGACTATTCCCTATGTGGTGTCGTGGACCGTAGAGCGCGCGTCTACGAGTTGGGTTCAGACACAAAAGTAATCAGTACTCTGTTCGAGATTGTGGCGCGGCAGGCGGTAACACGCTATGCCGACAGTACAGGAATGCAGTTAATCGAACCAACGAAACAGAATCATTATCCAGACTTTACTCTGATGCGCGACAACGGAGACCGAGAGAAAATTGCCCTTGACGTAAAGACGACATACCGAAAGGAGGGCCAATCCAGATTCAACTACACCTTGGGGAGTTATACAAGCTACATCCACCTTGAGACGGAGGGGAAGAATATAGTCTTTCCATATAGTGAATATGGTCAGCACTGGGTTATCGGATTCGTTTACAAGAGGGCTGAGGGAAAGCGGGACACGACTGGCAGGTTCTATTCATTCGATACGTTGGAGCAAATCCCAATTCCATTCAACGATGTAGAGGTCTTCATGCAGGAAAAATGGCGCATTGCCGGAGACAGGGCCGGGAGCGGCAACACGACCAATATCGGAAGTATCAACGGGACTCTGGACGATTTCAGGTCCGGAGATGGTGTATTCGCATCCGAGGCAGAATTTCTAGAATACTGGAGAGGTTACAAGCGTACTGAGCAGGAGCGTCGGTCATCGTACTCCAACATTAGTGAGTTTCATATGGTGAAAGCAGGTAAGGAATAGATCTTTCAAGATTATTACGTGGCCAAGACGGTATAAGGCCTCTTGGCCGCTAAGCCCTACTAAAATATCTGGAACGCATAGCAGATCATGCCTTATTCATGAGTGACTCGGTAAATTACATAATAACTGGTGAGTACAGGAATCTGTAGCCGTGTGGGAAACCGATGCATAATATATCCCAACCATCCACAAATAAATTCATAGGTTATTTCAGACCTCGGTATGACATCAAGTAACTCTGTCTAACATGAGATGGGATTATTCTAGTCTCGGCATTATGACCCTCTTTTTACACACTACTCCCCCGAGATTTGACAGTTCCAGCTAGGAGGAGCTGCCAAAACCAGAGTCCGTACCGTATGGTCAAAAAAGGTGTTTGGACTGGAAACGTAGGTATACGACCACTATTTCTAGTCCAGAAGTTTGACCTCATTTCTACTCCACACTCCTCTACTTCCACTCCAAGCGCCATTTTGGGACAGGCGCTATATTTGGGACAGTTCACGCGCCTCGTGGATCCCCGCCCGTAGGATGTCCAAGAGTCATGTGATTTCCCTACTCTAAATAATTCACCCAATGTAGTCATTTGTATACTGGCAACAACATCTCCTGATATATCCCTCAGTGTACCGGCCGCCAAATCATTGGCTATGGCTGCCACCGTGCTATGTATGGCATAGTGAAATTGATTAACGTTCATACAAATCTATACTTTAAATTCAAATAGA
>VXON01000171.1 GCA_009840065.1 Cenarchaeum sp. SB0662_bin_33
ATCATGAATAAAGATCGCGCTATAAATGTTTCGATTTTTGCTGTAAAATGAGGTGCTCGATAGTTTAATTATACTGTGAAAAAAGCTTGGTTCATACTTCGATTTAGTATTTAACTACCAATATTAAAAAATTGATCTAATGTGAAATTTGTTCAACTGCTGGCTATATACTTATTTTCTAATAAATAATTTTTAAAAAATATGCCGTATCTTATGGCTGTCAATATGTAAGGTATTTAGTACTGTATGTATTCGTTTAAAATATGGAACGTACAAAGCGAATAGTTGTTGACACTAGCGTAATAATTAACAATCGGCTATTGACACGGGCCCAATCCGGTGAGTTGCGCAACTATGAGATAATAGTTCCACAAGTGGCGTTTGATGAACTATATGCTCAGGCTAGCGACCATCGCCGACAAGGTTGGGTGGGACTTGAGGCATTGCAACAACTATTTGAATCGGCTTCGGATACGGGAATTACCATAACCATACATGGTAATCATGCAACTGCTGAAGAACTGGAATTGGCTGGCAGTGGCAGGCTTGACAATCTTATAAACGATGCTGCAAAACGGCTTAGGGCAACATTATACACATCAGACAAACTTCAACAACTTGCCGCGCGCGCTACAGGTATAGATGCAGTCCTACTTCAATCTGATGCCGAACCCATAGATTTGGAGTTCCCAAAATACTTTGATTCAGACACGATGAGTGTCCATCTAAAGGAGAATATGGCGCCTGTGGCCAAGCGCGGAGGACCAGGCTCGTTCATTATGGTCACACTGGAGAGTGCGCCCCTGAGCCGTGCTGATTTGGAACGAATAGCCTACAAGATAATCGATGCGACTCGTGTCTCCAATGGCATAATAGAGATAGAGAAACCTGGTGCCACTGTGGTGCAGTATGAGGACTACAGAATTGCCATAACTCGTCCCCCATTCTCCGAAGCGGTGGAGATAACAGTGGTACACCCCTTGGTAAACCTGTCTTTGAATGATTATGATGTGTCTGATGAATTGATGGAACGGTTTTCTGATGCTGCCGAAGGCGTGGTGGTTGCTGGCCCGCCGGGTTCTGGCAAGTCTACACTGGCATCGAGTTTGGCTGACTTTTACAGCGAAAAGGGTCGTATAGTAAAGACATTTGAGTCTCCCAGGGATCTACAGGTAGGCTCAAACATTACACAGTATGCTAAATTAGATGGGAGTTTTGAGAATTCCGCAGATATACTTCTTCTGGTAAGGCCTGATTGCACCATATTTGATGAGGTGCGCCGCCGCGAGGATTTTGAAACATTTACTGATCTCCGACTTGCCGGTGTGGGTATGGTGGGTGTGGTACATGCTAACTCCCCAATGGATGGAATTCAGAGATTTATTGGCAAGGTGGACTTGGGCATAATACCCAGTGTACTTGACACAGTAGTCTTTGTCCAGGGCGGGGGTATTGAAAAGGTCTATGAACTGGACCTGAAGGTGAAGGTACCATCGGGTATGATAGAGGCGGACTTGGCACGCCCAGTCATTGAGGTTCGTGATTTTGCAACCAAGTCGCTGGAGCATGAGATTTACACATTTGGTCAGGAGAATGTAATAGTACCTGTACCGGATGGTCACACAAAAGGTATAGGTGGACTTGCCGAAGATAAGATACGTTCAATGTTTGAAAGGTATGATCCAAGCGTTGCTGTTGAGATACTCTCTGACAGCCGGGTCGTGGTTCGTGTAGCAAAGGATCGTATACCCAGCGTTATAGGTCGCCGGGGTTCCAACATCAGCGATCTAGAACGAAAGCTAGGAATATCCATAGATGTGGAGGCGCGGAATGATGAATCCATTGTTGACGGTCTTGAAGTGCCTGCCAGCTTTTCAGAATCAAAAACTGCCTTGCTGTTGGATGTGGGCACAAAGTATGCCTCCATGTCTGCGACGGTCTTTGTAGATGATGTGCAACTGACATCCCGCCGGGTGGGACGCAAGGGTCAGATAAAATTGCCAAAGAGATCCGAGGCCGCGCGCCGTTTTATAGATATGGTCTCTGCCGATGGCGACATTCGCGTGATTGTTAAAGATTCCCAAATTCCTCAACAATCTTTGGGTTTGCCTTCAGATACGTAATGAACTTTCGCAGCTGTGATACTGTCTCCTGATTCAGATGATGCTCAATGCCCTCCGCATCCTGATTGGCAGCCTCGCCGGTTATGCCTAGCATCTCAAGGAACTCCAGCAGTGTGCCATGCCTCTGCCGTATGGAGTTGGCCAGTTTGCGTCCCTTGCTAGTCAGGTTTATGCCATGGTACTTTTCATACTCCAAAAAACCACCATCATCCAACCGGCGCAGCATCTTGGTAACACTGGGTGCACTCACGTTCATATATCTGGATATGTCAAGAGTGGTGGCGTATCCTTTTAGTTCTACAAGTTCTGCCATCACCTCTAGGTAGTCTTCCATACGTGAACTTAGAGATCCCCGGTCCGCCCCATGCGCAGCTCGAATTGACTCTAGTCTACTGGTATCTGTATACATAGTATCAATACATCAGTATTATAATTAAAGAGTATTGGAAAATGGGTCTTTGTGCGTTAACTGTTGGTGGATGGCGCATCTCCTGCATTCTTCCTCCGGCGGAACTTCACCACGACCATGGCGGGGGCCCCTTTAGAAGGAGAACGATCCGCAACAAAAAGTTTTTGGGCCTG
>VXON01000106.1 GCA_009840065.1 Cenarchaeum sp. SB0662_bin_33
TGTAATTTCATCACATCTGGACGCACCCCATGCGCACATTTCCATCTACTGTAATTACCAACTAGTACCGGATAGAGAGCTGTTACATAACAGACAAAAGACTACTAAAACTAAAAACCCCGCAAGCCAGGATGTCTAGCTGTCTCTGGATGCTTACTCATCCATTCAATCTGTTTTAACATCTCCTCCTTATCGTGGGGGAATGTACCCTTAATGGTGTATGCATTGGAGCCGTGGTTGGCTCTAAATATGATGTTGGTCTTTGCCTCTATACCATCTATCAACTGTTTTAGTTCTTGGAGAGATTCCTCATCGTTTAAGCGTTCAAACTCTCCTGCATACTTGCTGATAAATTCATCCTTGATACCATTCTCTAGATATAGTGTTAGTGCCCCCACATAGTTTGGCGTACATGCATTGATTACACTGACTGTCTGACTTATGTGCTCACTTGAGTACTTTTTTCCGCCCAGTCCCAATATCACCATACATGACATAATATATCCGGCCGCCTTGGCTTTGTTGACCGCCTTGATTATGGTGCTTCCTAGGGCACCCTTGGTAACCTTGCGTAACACAGTATCTGAGCCACTCTCTATTCCTAAATATAGCATGCCTAATCCGGCTTTGTGCATCCTTGATAGTTCCTCAGGCTTCTTCTTTAGAATGTTCATGGGCATGGCGTAACATGATATCCTCTCTAATGCGGGAAATTTACTTCTCAGATATGTAACTATTTTTACAATATAATCCGTATCAAGGTTGAGCGCATCACCATCAGCTAGAAATATTCGGCTGGTACCTGGCATGTGTCTGGCCATAAGATCTATCTCTGTCTTGATTTGATCCCAGGGCCTCTCTGAATATTCTTTGGAACGATACATGTCACAAAATGAACATTCGTTAAATGAGCAGCCTAATGTAACCTGAAATATCAGCGAGCGTGCTTCAGATGGTGGTCTGTAGAGTGGCGAATCATACGTTAATGACATAATTATACCTCGCAGGACGCATTTTTATATTTAATTATGTTATTAGACAAAGGCCTACCATTTTGGAGCAAAAATACCCGTGTTGTCTGAGCGTCTGAGTTTTATGCAATTCGTGAAAGTGTTTTGCTTTTTGAAGTACCATAAACAACCAATGATTGCTATTCAATACCAAAAAATCGTTTAAAACACCCATGATTGGTAATAGAAACCATTAATTTTTATTTGGTACACACGTTATCGTTTTTACGCACGATCAACTTCAAAAAGCAAAACACTTTCCAATTCGTAGTACTGGCTATATTACACTAGCCTCCTTGTTCAATGTATTGGTCTGGATTTTGCTCAAATGCCCATCTACATGTAGCGCAGCAGAATTTGTACTTTACATCTTTATGCACTAGCACATCGCCACCGGAACCTACCTCCATACCACACACAGGGTCTCTCAAGATTTGTACCTCTTAATGTGATACCAACCTGCTGGACCTAGTATCATTACTGCAAGAATTGCTGGAACCAAACTGACAGGGATTACTACAGGCAAGTTATGTATATGTCTATCCATTTGAAACTCTGGTGGCATACCCATCATCGATATCATATTATTCCACATTATGTGTATTATGGTATCTTCATACCATTGGTGGCCTCCGGGCAGACTGTTTATTATTAAAAATGATCCTATAACTATAAGCATCCAACCACTAATAGTCTCTATCTTTAGGCGGCTTGTAGTTATTGTCTTGGTAGAGTTTATACCAATGATTGCCAATACTGATAGCAGTATTAGGGGTACTGCCCTACCCACACCGTGTACCAAACCCAGACTGGCCCCTATCTCGGCGCTGCCGGTACTGGCCACATATATCAAAAGCCAGTAAAAGAGGGGATTGGGGCATCCGACACCAGCATTGCCCAGTAAGAGTCCCATGGATAGTGCTTTGGCATAGTTGCCGCGCTTTTGTATGAATTTAGGAGTACCGGAATATGATGGCAAGTGCAGATTGATAAGGTGCAGTTGTGAGAGGCCAAAGACAAATGCAGCCATACCTGCAACTAGGAACATATACGTAGATAGGTTATCTAGGCCTGCAGTGGCACCCAAAACTCCTACCCCCAGACCGTAAATTGTTATGGTACAGGTCAGTCCCACACCAAAGAGTAGTGCCGTTACAAGGCCTTGCCGGGCTCCATGGCCAACACTGAGTGGTACTACTATGAAGACAAGTGGTAGAGTACATGGAAGTGCAATCATGGATAGCCCTGCTACATATGATAGTACAAGCCATGAGGGGTATGTCACTTCAGAATTTACACTGACTGCGGTATCATACATTATTACAAACATTATTCCTAGTACTATCAGCGAGAAGAGCATAAATGCCAAGATTGTCAAATACTTTTTAGCAATTAATGCAGACACCACTATACTGTTGTCTGTGCAAATAATGGTTTAACTGTTTGAGGTGGGTTCACGGGGATTTGAACCCCGGATCTTCGCCGTGTAAGGGCGACGTCATAACCGAGCTGGACTATGAACCCAAAGATTTTGGATTTAAAGAATCCTTTAAACATACCGCATGGCGGATGTTGTGATTATGTAGTGATATTGATTGAAGTTTATACATTTTAGTGATCTTTTTTTATTAAAATATACTTAAAGATAATATAAGAAAATCGATAGTGGTGTTATA
>VXON01000197.1 GCA_009840065.1 Cenarchaeum sp. SB0662_bin_33
CCAGTATCCACCAAACATCATGCGTACATAAAACACTCAGTTCTTCAGAGCATTTTGCCTTTCCATACCTAACTTCCCATTGCAGAGCTGTTACTTAATTTTTCTAGTACACGCGTCATCGTTTTTACGCACGATCAACTTCAAAAAACAAAACACTCTCCTGGGTTACAACTAAATTTAAAATATAATATAAGATCAATAATTACGTATAAATTATATCATATTATATCATGACATCTGAGAACTTCCAGAGACCGCAGGTCGCATCCTGCCGTGTATTGCGATGTATGCCTTGTTTATTTATATTATCTATCACATATGCGGCGAAGGGAAGGGCACCCGTCGCGCCCGGCGAGTTATAATTTAGTATGTGCACCGAGCCGTTATCATAAAGTATTATTGGGCCTGATACAAAGCGGCCATTCTCATCTATTACGTTTGATCTTATACCTGCCGTACCCCGACTTTTAAAGAGCCGGGCATCCAGTGTAGGTATGAACCTCTTTACACGATCTATCATGGCGTTCTTTGATATGGATGACCATGCCTCGTTTATGATCAAATCCCGGAACTGCTCATCAAGCAGTATCCTGTAGGCTCCGGACTCTAACATCTCACGTATCTTTGGTAGTATGTATGGAATATTCTCCCTTACGTCATATCCATATGGTGCAAAGACCGGAGCAGCATTGGGTCCAACCTCACAGGTGCCATCATAACGCAGTATCCAGTGGGGGTCTAAAAACGGATACTGGGTGTTCTGCGGAACCGAATAGACACTCTTGTTGGTCAGTGTGCTGTATATTCCTGGCGCCTTCCAGTACTCTCCGCGAAAGTGAACATCCGTGTATTTTTGCCCAATGCCCATACTGTGTGCAATATCTACCGCCTCGCCCCCGCCGGCATTTATCAGGAGTTTTGCCCGCACTTGCATCTCATCACCTAGTGATACAACACTGTACCCATCCTTTACGGTTATATTAGACTGACTTTTGTATAGGAATTTCACACCCTGTGATGTGGCATCATCGGCCAAACTTTTGGTAAATATGCGATAATTTACAGATGCGTCCCTATCACATACGAGGGCAGCCACACCCTGTACATTGGGCTCTACCCTGTGTAGTGATGTACCATCAACCATGCGCATGACACTCTCATCCAAACCATTCTGCAGACCCCACTTCTGATATCTCTCTAATATGTGAACTTGCTCATCGCTTACTGCAACCTCTATGACCCCATCATCTCTAAAGGGCAGACCCTTTATCCTTGCATATCTCTCCCACATGTCATACCCTAGCAGCGAGGACTTGGCAAATATCCTGTTCTTGTCCGGATTATATCTATATGGAGCATGGACCTTGCCTGTATTTCTGCCGCTGGCATGATGCGCGACACCCTTCTCCCTCTCTATTAACATTATATCTGCGCTAGGATTCAGATATGACAGAAAGTATGATATTGAGACACCAAGTATGCCGCCACCTATAATCACTATATCATACTCTCTCAATAGATGTATACTGATATATTTTGCAGTATATGTGTAATATGGAATGCTGCCAGATAGATGTTCCATCATACATGATCACCAGCGGTGTCCCAACCCACCTCACTATGTCGTATCTGTAAAAAGCGGGGATGATGAGTACATGGTGGGGGTGGCATGTACCATGCATGAGGCTGCCGTATCCAAAAAGGTGGCGGACCTACAGGGCCAGAACCGTATACCAAAGGGCGCAATAAAATTTGTGGAGCTACACCAGGTGGGTACTGACTGTATTCGTGCGGACCCTGACGATCGAATTCAGATGGATCCATTTGACTAAATTAATTATGCCTAGCCAGCCAAGTGTAACATCCATGCATAGGGGGTGGTTTTTCACTTAGAAAAATAGACACGATCTAACTAGTCATGATTAAGTCCATTAAAACTCAATCAGGCTTCCGCCGTACTTGCTCTTCTTTTGGTACCGTCTTGTACTATCGATCCCCTCGGCCTCAGTCTTTGCCCGCTCTAACTCCTCATTTGTATGCTTAAATTTTTTCATATTACTAATGACATAATCTTACTTATAAACATACATCTTGACTAATTTTGTGTCATAACTATTTCTGAACGATTTCATAAAGTTCGAATACTTATATTTTTAATAACTAAACTATCCCATATGTTAAACGTCGGGTGGACATGTTCATATGAATGAAAAGACGAAGTTGACCATACCAATAAGGGAAAGGTGGAATCTCCGTACCAATACTGGCTATACTAGCCGCCATCAGGGTCGGGATGGGTGTCCGGTACAGGCAGTTTAAATGGATTGGAGAGTCTAATACACCATCCTTTAGTCAACTCCGCAAGCGGATGAACACACTTGATGTGAATATAAACAAGGGTGGCATGATAATCATGACGGACAAAAAGTATACCCATACGCTTGTAGTTGATGCAGCAGAATTAAAACAGCACAATAGGGGTGAATGGATGGGCAAACGTGGTTTTGTAAAGGTGCACCTGATGGTCGATACTCAAACCCTAAAGATAATAGCCGTACGCATAGTCGTTTGTAGATAGATCCAATATTTTTCGATCTTATTGATTCAAGAATATCATGCCATTATGGCCAAATTTGGCAGGTATCGGGCCATCCGGACCACATTGTTTAGTCAAACCATTACAGG
>VXON01000132.1 GCA_009840065.1 Cenarchaeum sp. SB0662_bin_33
TTTTAATAAAAAAGATCACTAAAATGTATAAACTTCAATCAATATCACTATAGTATATAGAGTGGAAATGGAGGTCTGGAGTGGAAACGTAGACTAGGCGCCACTTTGGGGCAGGCGCCATTAATGGGACAGCTCAACATACAACGTACGACAAAAGAGATGCAACTGGTTCTGTGAATGTCCGGATTACCTGCATCACAGGGCCCAATGCAAGCAAATACTGGCGGTGATGTACCATGTAGTTGAGCAGGAGGAATTAGAACTGGGCACGCATGAGTGTACTGGGCCGGGCAGGGTGAGGAGCCTGACATTCACGTTGAGGAGGTGCCCGAATACCCACAAAAGTATAGAGACGCGTACAGTAAAGTGGGGCTTTACTGGTAAGGGTGAGTGTCGAAGACAGAGGTACAAGTGCAAGAACCCCGAATGTGGGTGCGCATTTGTGTACAGGGGCGGGTTTGAGCGAATGCGCAAATTCATTTGGGCAATACTGCGAGCCTTCAACGATTTTTTCAAGGGCCATACACCAGAAGAGATAGTAGATACCTAGAGAAAGATCAAATGTGAAGTGGACCGCTCCAGTATTTACAGGTAGTTTGAAAAATTCATCCCACTTGTCCACGAATATCTGAGATATGTTCCGGTTCGGACTGATGAACATGTGACTGCCGACGAGGTCTGCGTGTCAGGCAGTGATGATGAGCCTGCATCAGTAGATGTTCAGACCACCGAGTCCAAACGAAAAAAGCTGTACCTATTCTCCACCACCAGCATTCAGACACGATTCTGCCTTGCATTCGAGATGGCCGACCACAAAGACGGTTTCAATGCCACCAATCTGCTGAAGGATACCAAAAAACAGGCAGGCAAGATACCTGCTGTGTTCATCAGCGACGGCCTTCCCTCGTATAGTGCGGCGCATCGGGCGGTGTTTGCAGCAAAAAATCCGCTGGACAAACACAGTGTGCACAAGCGATGCTTGCCTCAACAACAGAATAACTTTCAGGAACGGTTCAACGGGACGTTCCGCAGATTCCAAAGTAGGCAGCATATATCGAATCCAGACTCGCCTCTGATAATGGGCTTTTTTGTATGCTATAACCATTTTAGCCTGCACAAGCGTACGCCGGCGGCCGGAATCATAATCCATTGTGACGATGAGTGGAAGACCATCATAGGCAACGCCAGTCTGGCCGCCAGGACAAAGGGAGCGAGGCCATAGAAGATGAGATGGACTATATAGTTTGCTTAAGGCAATCAGGCACCATACTCCCATATTCAGACCATCCTCCCAACAAAGTCTGCCGGTGTGTGGTCGTAAAGTTCCGCCGGCCGAAGAATACGGGATATGCGCAATCCACCAACAGTTAACGCACAAAGACCTATCATTTGAAAAGATAATAAGTAACAAGGTTATCATAAACACAATGATAACCGTTCTTGCCGGTGGTACCGGCTCAGTAAAGATAGTACGGGGTTTGGCATCTGTTGAGTCTAATGTAAATGTCATCACCAATGTGGGGGATAACTACTGGTTGTATGGGTTGTATGTATGCCCGGACATTGACACCATAATATACGGGCTATCTGATCTGCTGGATTTGGACAAGGGTTGGGGCGTAAAGAAAGACACCTTTAACTTTCTACGTCAGATGGAGGTCTTTGGAGAGGAGACCTGGTTCCGCATCGGAGATAGGGATGCGGCCACCCACCTTATACGCACCAACAGGCTAAAGAACGGCGAGAATCTCAGTAACATTACAAAATGGATGTGTGAGAGGTTTGCAGTGGGGCCAAACATAATACCTGTAACCGACAACAGTATAGAGACGCGCATAACTACAAACAAGGGCGACTTGCACCTTCAGGAGTATTGGGTAAAGTACAGGGGACGGGAAGCAGTGACGGGCATACAGTATATAGGCGCCGAAAAAGCCCGGGCCAACCCCCAGGCCATACAGGCCATACAGAACTCTGATGTGGTAGTGATATCACCGGGAAATCCGCTAACCTCGATAGGGCCGATGCTCCAAATCAAGGGAATCAAGAAGGAACTATCCCGCAAAAAAGATCATGTGGTAGCAATAAGCCCACTGATTGGCGATGAGGCCATCACAGGTCCTGCGGCAAAATACATGAGGGCCGCCGGTATAGAGTCCAACGCGTATGGCCTAGCAAAGATGTACTCGGATGTATGCACCACCATGGTCATAGACAACAAGGATAAGGGCCTTTCAAAAAAGATACAGTCTCTGGACTACAAGGTATTAGAGACTAAAATAACTATGAAGACAAAGAGTGCCGAAGAGACATTGGCATCATTTGTACTCAAGAATGCCAGATCAATTTGAGAGTAACCGCAGTCATACCCGTCAAACAGTATCATACAGCAAAGACCCGTCTGAACATATCCGATGAAAGGCGCGCCAAGCTGTGCCATCTCATGCTGCATGAGACACTGCTTACATTGAAAAGTTCGCCACATATACACAAAGTAGTAGTGGTGACCGGTGAGAAGAGGGCCAAAAGACTGTCAGAGTCCATGGGTGCCATCACACTGCATGATGATGATTCGGGTGTAAACAATGCTGTGCGTACGGCCGATGCATACCTGCGCAGTGAAGATGCGCCCATCTCACTGGTCATGCCCCTAGACATGCCTCTTATGGAGGCATCAGACATATCGTTCCTCTTAAAATTCTTTATACCCCCGGCATGCGTTCTGGTCGTACCCTCCATGCGGCATGATGGAACCAACGCATTACTGCGATGCCCGCCTGATATAATGGGTACCAGCTATGACGACAACAGCTATCGAAACCATATGGCCATGGCCCGGAGCGTAGTTACGAATTATGGCCTTGTACACATACCAAGAATGATGCGCGATGTGGACACCATCTCTGACCTGGATAGCGTTGTACGATATGCCCGGCCCGCTCTCAGGAGGCGCATCAACGATATCTTGAGATGATGTTGGTGCGCTGCACTATCATGATTATTATGGTCAGTGCGCCGGCCGCGGCGATTATAATCTGTATTGTACCAAAGAACGGCTGTTCAAAGGCCTCTGTTATGCCCCAGTCACCTACGTGCGCCACAAAGTGGCCATATGAGTATATAAAATAGTTGGTGGCCCAGTGTATCAGGAGTGCGCAGACAAAGCCATACCTGTAGTAGACGTACCCTAGTATTATGCCTGATACTATGGCCTGTGCCAGCTTTGCAACACCCCACGAGTCATCAAATACGACATGGGACATGCCAAATACAACACCCACGATAACAACCACATACATGGCTTTTTTCGTATCATCGATATGGAGGTGGCGCGCCGGGTGCCACAGTGACCGTGCTATGAATCCAGCAGAGATTTTATGGGTATATATGGCAAAGAGTGGTACCCCCACCAATACTACGCGATACAGTAACTCTTCTGTGATTGGGGATGCCGTAATCAGATAGAACTGTACCAGATCGTTTCCAATATCAGGAGGTGTTATGGATAGTCCCACATACCCCTGAAGTAGATCAATGACTGTTGATGCTAGTACCAGTATGGCAAACCATGAGAGGGCGTGAATCATGTAGTTGGTCGTATGCGTAACACCAAGGACCCGCTCTTTTAGCGATACGAGAATATTCCGGTCCGGACCTAGCAGGGCTATGGTAAAGAATATTACATATACGGTCCATAATACAACAAAGAGGTCCCCCAGCTCAATAAATGGTGGTAGTATGCCGTATGACTCGGCCCCAAAGAGTGCTATATGTGAGGCCGGTACCTGAAAAGTGATGCTCTGTCCCACATCGCTATAAAATACTACGTATGCCCCCAACGGGAATGATAACACCATCATTCCAAGTATTGTGGATATCAGCGCCGAGTGTGGTATTCCGTAGGGTATGCCGGATGTCTTCTCCAACTCTCTAATGCAGTTCTATACTGCCTTCTGGAAACCCAAGACCCACCAGTGTCTCCTTGATGGTCTCTCTATGATCTCCCTGTAGAAATATGTAGCCATCCTTGGCGGTACCACCACAGGCGTACTTGCTTTTGAGTCCCTTTGCCACGACATCGACATCACTAGTCTTTGGGTCTATGCCCTCAATCATTGTACCCTTCTTCTTGAAGCGCCTAGTCTCTAGACGGATTATGATTTTGGCACCATCCCGAGCTAACTCTACACAGGCACAGAGATCTTCAGGTAAGCCGCACGTACTGCAAATAACTGCCATTGATTCAATAAAATTGAGTTTAACATGTTATTAAGCCTTGTTCATTTGGATTTCTCCCACAAAGTTGGGTGATGAGGCCACTCTAACCTGTCTGTCTTCATATGGCAAATCGCACCGTTGAGGGCCATCCTAGGCAGTCTGTCGGATACTGCGGGTATCCATTGGTCATATCTGCGACAGATATTCAGCACCCAACTTTGTGGGAGGAACCTAAAGTCATGCTAAAAGAGATGATATTACATGTGTACAGGATGTTCAAGAACCAGAATTCAAATGCAACTGGACCAAATGGTTGAAAGATTTTGAGCTGACACCATATTAGCGTAAACATAATAAATGCAGTAGAGTGATGTTCCGAATACTAAATGACAGAATAGCGCAGCTACAAAGGAATCTGCAGCCTGACATACTTGCACATTGGCACAAGCAGGTCATACATGATGCTAGGGATATGGCCCCGCCCTGGCTGCAGGACAAGATATCAGTAATACAGGATCCCTACCTTCCAATGAAATTTAACCTGGACATATCAAAGCGTGCAGTATCGTATTATATGATGGCCCTGCATCAAAACCTGCCAAACATGCCGCTATCAACACAACTATACTTTCTAAAGGTTTACGAGTGCCTGAATGATGAGATAGACAGGCAGCTGGTCTAGTGGTGTCCTATACCTATGCGCATCTTTTGTCCATCTATATCTATATCCTTGTACTCGAGTCGGATCGATGGTTCAAATGTCACCCTTTTAACCCGTACCATGTCCGACAGGCCAAACTGTCCGGACTCTACAAGACCAACAGATGTATCATTCAGACCTATCACCGAGGCCTCATCAAGTATGTCGGTGGGATTATACCCCAACTCTTTGCGTAGGTTCTGTATCTGTCTGGCCACATCCCGAAGGAGCCAACGTGCTATGGTAGCATCATCACTCTTTGTGGATATAAAGACGGTATGTCCGTCCTTTGTGGCGCACTGGTAACCGGCGGCCGGCTCATATCCTATTATAAAGTCCGAGGCAGCCAATACTATGTCGTTGCCGTTTACTGAAAATACATGGTGTCCCTTCTCTAGTGACTCTATTATTGTGTGGGGACTGATCTTGCCAAACTCTAGGCTTAGCTGCGGCATCTCATCCTTCAGGCGGGGCCCTAGCCTCTTTCTGTCTAGCGATACTATGGGAATTACCGGCATCCCAATTTTACGCATCTGTAGATATGCCTCCAAACCATCTGCCATGTCCTTATGCTGGATTGTATGCAGTCTCTCCACATTCATTCTCTCCCTTAGGTACGACTGTAGTGTGTCCACAGACTTTCTGTCTGTGGGCGCTACAATTAGTGCCTCATGAAGGGGCCAGCGCCGCTTTAGTTTCGCGCGTGCACGCGCAGCTGCCGCCGCCGTGAGTATGGACCTCATGGAGTCAAAGGCATTCTCTATGTCTTCGTTGATCATCTCCGTGTCCTGTGTGGGCCAGCTCTGTAGCAGTATGGAGTCAGAGCCACCAAATGCCTCTCTGTATACGTACTCGCTAGTGAATGGGCAGAAGGGGTGTATCATTATGTCTAGTGTTTTGAGGCATCGGGACATTACTGCATATATTGCCGCCCGTCTGCTGCTCCTAGATGCATCATCCTCCCAGAGCTGGCCCCGCACACTAGGTATATACGACTGGCTCAGGGAGTTTATCATGAACTCTTCAATTGACTTTGCCGCCTCATGAAATCTGCACTGCTCTATCTTTTCAGTCACCACACGTATTGTATGCTGTAGTTTTGATAGTATCCATGTGTCCGGATGCTCCAGCAGAGACCCGTCTTTGGCCCACTGCACATCATGGGCAGGATCATAGTTATCATACTCGCTGTTCTGCATATAATACAGATGAAGGTTATACAGTGTGCTGAGTATCTGGTATGGCCTAGCGGTCATCTCTGATGGCGAAAAATTGAGCGGCTCCACTGGGCTAGCCTTCCACATAAAGTAGAGGCGGACCAGGTCCACAGGATGCTCCTTTAAGAGATCCCTGGCCAGTATTACATTACCCAAACTCTTGCTCATCTTGCCACCCCGCTCATCCAAGACATGTCCCTGAAACAGGAACGACTGATAGGGCGATACATCACCTAGTATGACATTCTCTACCAGCAATGTATAGGCCCACCCCCTAGTCTGATCTATCCCCTCTGTGAAGAAGGGGGCGGGTATCTCGTTTTTATACGTGTCATCATCCAGCGATGCAAAGGGCGCCGCACCACTGTTATGCCAGGTATCCAGGACGTACTGCTCCCTGTATGTATTGTAGCTGCTGCACTTGTGGCACCGGACATGTATTCTGTCAATCCAGGGACGGTGCAGCTCAAAGGCCCTGCCATCCGGGAGCGACTCGGCATTGTCTATTATGTCACCCTTGGTATAGTACCATGTCTTTGCCGAGCAGTCATTACAGTGCCATACGGGCATGGGGCAGCCCCAATATCTCTCCCGGGATATGCACCACGGATGCTCCTCGCCCACAATACCCAAAAACCTATTCTTTGGGGCATCAAAAAAGTATTTTACTGCCTGTGCCGCATGTAGCGTCTTTGAATCCAGTCTATCCAGTTTGTAAAACCAGCCCCGGCGAGCCAGCCACACTATGGGATGCTTTGATCTCCAGCAGAGTGGATACTTGTGTTTTATGGTGCCAATACGGACCAGTGCTTTTGCATCTCCGAGGTCTGACACTATGATATTGTCGGCATCACGTACAAAGAGACTACTGTATGCTCCCGCTTGGTCCGTAAACCTAACCTGCTCATCTATGGGGCAGAATATCTCTATGCTGCGGCGATGGGCTATCTGCATATCCTCCTCACCGTTGGCCGGCGCCAGGTGTACCAATCCTGTTCCGGAGTTAACATCCACAAACGACTCGGCTACGGCCACATGGTATGTACCCCTAGATGCAAGTTTCTCCAGTTCGGGTATCTTGTCCAGCAATGGATGCACATACCGCTTACCCTCAAATGCCGAACCTTCCACTACGCTGACTATGTCGTATGTGGTTATGTCCATCTCTGTCATAAACGCATCCAGCCGCTGCTGGGCAATAACCCACTTTTCATCATACTTGTGTATGTGCACCACACAGTACCTCTCAGCAGGATGGAGTCCCACCATGGCATCGGTCACCAGTGTGAATGGCATGGTCGTCCACACTACCAGGTATATGTCCTCATCTACCAGCCTCACCTTGTAATACAAAGAGGGGTCTGTCACCATCTCGTATCCTTGGTTTACCTCGGCATGGCTTAGGGAGGTCTGGCAGCCGGGACAGTATCCTATTACCGTATAATCATCCTCTAGTATGCCCGACTCTTGGGCCTTTTTTAGTATCTGCCACTCCCGCTGTATATACTCGTCCGTATACGTCCAGTAGGACCCTTCATGGTTCATGCTCATTCCCATCATGTAATCTGCCTCCTCCCACTCTGCATTATACCTAGAGACAATTGCCTTGCACTGCTCCACCAATCTCTCTATGCCTACACTCTTCTCAATGGCGCTCTTATCACCGGATACTCCCAGCTCCTTCTCAGCCTGCAGCTCCACCGGCAACCCCTGCGTATCCCAACCTCCGTAGAAAAGTACCTTCTTTCCAGTAAGCGTTGTGTATCTGTACCACAGGTCCTTGATTATACGTCCCCGAAGGTGGCCTGCATGTGGACTGCCGTTGAGTGTTGGCGGACCCTCAATGAAACGTACCGTATCCCGGTCAGACTCCTCCAGTATACGCCTAGTCCCCGCCATATCTGCGTATATGCGACCTGCATCCTGTACGCGTCGGGGATAAAACTTTGTCGGTATTGTCATGTATAGAACCCAAATAACTCCTGTTATAAAGCTGGGTGTGTGGCATGCGATACCGGTACAATCATCTGATTTTGGGAACCCTTAGGATTTTTATCCATGATTCTTTTTTCATTATAACATGAGCAAGATAAAGGATGTGTCCTTGGCAGAAGAGGGCAGGGCATCATACCGGTGGGCACGCCAACACATGAAGATTCTTGATAATACCATATCCAGACTGCAGCAGTCAGAGTCCTTCAGCGGTACTACGGTGGCATGCTGCCTGCACATGACAAAGGAGACATCTGTTCTGCTGATGGGCCTAAAGGAACTGGGAGCCGAGGTGGCATGCTGCGCAGGCAATCCACTCTCCACACATGATGATATCACTGCCTTTTTAGCGTCCGAGGGCATCCACACATATGCCTGGAATGATCAGACTCCCGAGGAGTATGATTGGTGCATATTCCAGACACTGAGCCACAGGCCATCAATCCTGGTGGATGATGGTGCCGATATGAATGTAAAAGCGCACTTTGATAAAGAGCATTCAGACCTGAACATACTAGGAGCCACCGAAGAGACCACCGCTGGTGTCAACCGGCTGCGGGTCATTGAGAGACAGGGCAAGCTAAAGTATCCTGTAATACTGGTCAATAATGCCTACACAAAGCAGTTGTTTGACAACCGCTATGGGACGGGGCAGAGCACCATAGACGGCCTCCTGCGTTCCATGAACTTATTGCTGGCATCCAAAAGGGTGGTTGTTGCAGGCTACGGATGGGTGGGCCGGGGAGTGGCTGCGAGATGCCGTGGAATGAACTCTAATGTCATAGTAACCGAGACGGATCCGGTAAAGGCCCTTGAGGCCCACATGGATGGCTACCAGGTCATGCGCATGTCAAAGGCCGCCACACTAGGCGACATATTCATCACTGCGACCGGCATGACAGATGTCATACGGCGCGAGCATATTGTACGCATGCGGGATGGTGCCATACTGGCAAATGTAGGTCATTTCGATGTTGAGATTGACACTGAATTTTTGTTCTCTGCGGATACCCGCCGGGTAAGGCCCAACCTTGATGAGTGTGTCTTGGATAACGGGCGACGGATTTATCTTGTAGGCGAGGGCAGGCTTGCAAACCTGTCGGCTGCCGAAGGCCACCCCCCCGAGGTAATGGCGCAGTCGTTCTCAAACCAACTGCTGTCGGTCAGACACATACTGAAGAATCACAAGACAATGTCCAGGGAGGTTATGAATGTCCCATCCTACATAGACAGGCAGGTAGCCATTGATGCGCTAGATGCCATGGGCGTAAAGATAGACAGGCTAAATACAAAACAGAAGGCCTACATGAATAAGTGGTAGATGGTTAATATGGGATTGTTGTTGGTATAGTATTATGGCACAGACATGGAAAGACAATGACATTACTCTAGATAGCATAAAAGGGCAGACAATCTCGGTTCTCGGATATGGCATACAGGGCTCGGCCCAAGCCAGCAACATGAGGGACTCTGGACTTGATGTCGTGGTGGGGCTCAAAAGAGAGAGCGCCAGCTGGCCAAAGGCCGTATCTGATGGTCACAAGGTATTGGAGACATCCGATGCCTGTAGGCAGGGCGATATCATACATGTCCTTATGCCCGACATGGTACAGTCTGATGCATACAGGACGGATATAGAACCCCACCTGACAGAGAAGAAGGCGCTGGCATTCTCGCATGGCGCCGCCATCCACTGGGGGTGGATCAAGGCTCCGGAGAACGTCGATATCATAATGGTGGCGCCAAAGGGTCCCGGCTCCAAGGTGCGCGAGACATACATGGAGGGCTTTGGGACCCCGTCGATAGTTGCAGTCCATCAGGACTATACTGGAACCGCCTGGGACCGCACATTAGCCATCGGCAAGGCAATAGGCAGTGCCCGGGCTGGCCTTATCGGTACCACGTTCAAGGAAGAGGTGGAGACGGATTGGTTTGGCGAACAGGCCGACCTGTGTGGCGGAGCCGCATCAATGGTCACCAACGCTTTTGAGACACTTGTTGATGCCGGCTACCAGCCAGAGATTGCCTACTTTGAGGTGCTCCATGAGTTAAAACTGATAGTCGATATGATACAGAGGTATGGCATAAACGGCATGTGGAACCGCGTAAGTGAGACTGCTAGGTATGGTGGCCTGACCCGGGGACCTCTGATCATGGACGCGGCCAGCAAGGAGCGCATGAAGAGGGTACTGGACATGATACAGGATGGCACGTTCAACGAGGAGTGGGTCGGAGAGTATAAGAAGAACGGACGTAACTCCTTTGATCGCTATATGAAGAAGATTGACGAACACCAGATAGAGCAAGTGGGCCGCCGCATGCGCAAGATGATGTGGCCCGACTCTACCGAATAAACAACTAAATTTTTCTTAATTCGGACACACCCTTCTGGATGTGTTCAATAATATTTGGCAATGGGGTGCCCGGCCCAAAGACCCTGTCAATACCCGACTCTATTAATTTTGGATAGTCTGCCTGGGGTATAACACCGCCCCCTATGACTAATACATCATCCATCTGCTTTTCACGAATCTTTGTAACCACCCTAGGAAAGAGTGTATTGTGTGCCCCATTCAGCAGACTCATGGCCACTGCGTCCACATCCTCATCTTCTGCCATCTGTGCCACCCTATCAGGTGTGGCAAACAGTCCTGAATATATCACCTCCATGCCGGCATCACGAAATGCCCTGCACAATACCAAGGCTCCCCGGTCATGGCCATCCAAGCCCAACTTTGCAACTAGAACCTTTATGCTCCTATCCATATCTCTTTTATTGTGATTCGCTTAAAATGCTTTTCTAAAGTCGATATATTCAGCCGATGGCCAGCATTCTGTCTATTGCCAAGCGAGCCTTTTTGGCAATATCCTTCTTTACGGTCACATGATACCGATCATGCAACAGCGAATCATGTATCTTTTGTAGCGTGATCATCTTCATGTACTGACATTCGGCCTTCTCGGATGCTGCAACAAATCTCTTTTGTGGGTTCTGCTTTCTCATTCGATACAAGACTCCGGTCTCTGTTGCCACTACAAAGTTTTTTGAGCCAGAATTGTTTACATGGTTCATCATACCCTCGGTCGATAACACAGAGACGGCCTTGTTCTGATATGTACCCGTCGACATGTCATACAGTATGGGAGTAGTGCAACTGCACTCGGGGTGTATTATAAACTCGGCATCCTCCAGTGTTCTTATCTTTTCATTTACGTCCGAGGCGCTAATTCCCGCATGAACATGACATTCACCGGCCCAGACGAACATGTTTTTTCTACCCGTTGTCTTGGAGACGTATGAACCTAGAAACATATCAGGCAGAAACAGTATCTCCCTATCGGCGGGGATTGAGTTCACCACGTTTATTGCGTTGGATGATGTGCAGCAATAGTCGAGCTCGGACTTTATGGCAGCAGTGGTGTTGACATAGCCCACTGCAACGGCCCCCGGATGATCCTTCTTCCACTCTCTTAGCTCCTGCACTGTAATGGAGTCAGATAGTGAACAGCCTGCCTGTGTGTCGGGTATAAGCACTCTCTTGTCGGGGCTGATTATGGCTGCAGTCTCTGCCATAAAATGCACGCCACAAAATATAATGACTTTTTGTGGTACTTTTGCCGCCTGTCTTGAGAGGTTTAGCGAGTCTCCTATAATATCTGCAACATCCTGCACTTCGGGTATCTGGTAGTTGTGGGCTAAAATAACTGCGTCGCGCTCTTTTTTGAGGCGCTCTATGCTGCGGTTCAGATCCTTAATCTGCATCACATTGTGACTTTATTGTATAGTAATTTAAATAGAAAGATCGTGCTAAATATTGCGCCGTTTTGGGCTAAACATGCAATTCTTGCCGCTTTTTAGTCGCATATAGTGATGTCGTATAAACCAGATTTTTTTACAATATGAACAGTCAAATGTGCATCTTATTTTATATTAAAAATTAAAATTTTTACAGCGCAGTTTTCATTCAGGATAGCAAGCCGGTGTGTCTATGTAGTGATCAGAGTACAGAAAGTGAATTGTATGAACCAAGCTTTTTTCACAATATGAACAGCCAAAATTGAACTCGTAAATGTGGTTAATAATACGTGCGCAGAATGCCCAATTGTGTGATAAAATTCCTATTGTAATATACCTAATTATCGGTAGCAGGGGCCGGACCGATAACCCTGCACAACTCATCCCAGACGTTGAGTTTGCGTAGTTTCCATGTTTCAACACAACTGAGCATTATGCAGTGGTGGTTATTGCATTTATCGCTATTATTGCATCTTTTTTATTTATCTCTGCATCTTTTTGGTCTATTGTTGTTTTAATTCTTGAATCCGTTGTTCATATTAAAGTCCTCTCAGATACATCTCTTACACCTTGATCAACACGTGAATATATTATTATAAATAAAGATCGTGCTATAAGTATTTCAATTTCTGTTGTAAAATAAAATGTTTGTTGGTTTAATTATATTGTGAAAAAAGCTTGGTTCGTACGAAAAAATTAACCCAATCTGAAAATTTGTATGTCTACTAACCTTTACTTATAATTTAATTATTTATAATACACAGTACCCGATAGGTTACTAAAAAGTGGAATAAAATTCCTACAAAAATCTAGAATATTAATAGAAATATTTCTATTTACGAGCCAACTATAATTCCACGAGCACAATACTTGTACAGTGTGTTAATGGCAGACAGTGCCGCCAGCCTGCTGGTCTTTGGATTGCCGGGGTCCGGAATGTTTTGCAGTGTAAACCTCATTGTGCCAAAACTTCCATGAGCCTGTATTGTGTGTGTGTTGGTTTTGATTTGCGGGTCTGCCTTTACCGTAACGGATACGGGTCTCCCTGCCGCCATGGAGACCGAGGCCGCCACATTAACATTAAATGGGAAGAGTCGTACAGCATCAACAGCACTACCTTGGAATAGTGTTGTTATACCATCTGTAATATCATCCGCGCTTGTGTCTGACTGTGCAAAGTATGGTGCATCCTTTAGTGATGCAGGGTTCTTTGTGGTTGTAATGCTTATCTCCTTTATCTCATCTCGGGCAGAATATATGGCATCCAAGCCCCCCACCGCCCCCGAGGGTATGTAAACCCTGCTTCCAAACTCTCTTGATGCCTGAGACAAGACTTCATGTATGGTATTATCCAGCAGAGCACCTGTACTCATTATTATTATATCCCGACGGTTTTGTATTACGCTTAATGCAACATCTCTAACGGCATCCTGTGATGCCGCCTCCACTACTATGTCTATCGGTGGATAAGAGAGTAGGTGTGCATTCTGGCTAATCTCCGGCTTTGATTTCAAACTGGATACCAAGTTGACTGCTGCCGGTTTCGATGCATCATATACGCGCTCTAGTTTGGCCGGAATGCGGCCCGAATCAATTGCCAGCGCCAGCTGTGTGCCTATAAATCCACAACCTAGTATGGCAACCTTCTTGAGGGGTCGCGACATCACATCATTCCTTTATGAATACTGCATTGACTACGCCATCCTGTCCTGGTCTTGATACCACGCGGCAGGTTCCCTCCTCTGTCTCAAGAACTGCTCCACGGGTTATGACACCCCGGCGCTGGTAGTCGTTGTTTGTGGGATTTGCCAATACCTTGAGTATCTTTGATTTTATGACGGTGTCACCAACCCCTGCCAAATTTACAAATTCGGCAGTCTTTAGAGCCGTCTTGGAGTGGGCGCCCCGTGTTCTTCTGGTGACGGTTAACTGTTCGTCCCTAGCCAACGCTTCGTTTGGGTACCTGTTCATCTCGTACTTGCGGCGTATACGCAGGGGGTGCCTGCGTCCTCCAGTTAGCTTGCTGGTGGCTAGATTCTCCACAGATTTTCTCATGTGTACAAGACCACATACCTCTAATTTAAAGCGTCACCTTCTCATCCGCGCAAACAGTCTTCGTTTTAGATCCTGAGAGTCGTGTATGCCAAAGTAGCTACCAAACTTATCTGTAGTGTTGTATATCTTTAGCCTGCCCGCCTCCTGATAGGTTACAAAACCCAGCCGCCTTAGCTCCTTGAGATGCGCATATACGCCATTACCTCTAGTCTCCAACAACTGCTTGGTTGAGACCGGCTGCATGTATGCAATATATGATAGTGTCTTTTGCATGGCCTTGGACAACAATGGTTGTGAGGCAAATTTACGGACAACCTCACTGTACTCGTGCTTCAACTGCAGGACATATGTCTCGTCCGGAAGCTGGGCCACCTCTAGCGCCTCCATGTGCTTGCCCACCCTCTTTATTATATCATTGAGCATGCTGATGGTCTGCGCTTTTGATCCCGTACCCGATACCCGTATCAGCTCGGATATATCCAGTGGCCTGCCGGCTGCATACAGTGCCGCCTCAAGTTTGGCAACAGGTTTTGTGTCATCTGTCATTATACGCTATGGACTGATGATAGCTCTTCCAGTTATTTTATGGTTTTTAAGATCAATTAGGGCATCATTTGCCTCTGACAGTGAATATCTCCTTGATATCATGGGATTTATCTTACCTTTCCTTACCAAGTCCAGCAGTTCTATCATGTCCCTGTAGCTTCCTGTATATGCCCCTTGTATGGTGATGGCTTTCAGTGGTATGGTGACCAACGACAGGTTGAGCAAGCCCCCATACAACCCAACCAGTACAATACTGCCCCGTTTGCGCAAAATATCCATGCCCATCTTGGCAGTGATGGATGAATTTACAAAGTCCACTACACTGTCTGCTCCCTTGCCATCGCATATCTCTATTATGTCCCTTATGGCGTTCTCGGATTTGGATATTATTGTGTGATGGGCGCCCATCTCTCTGGCGGTCTCTAGCTTCTTTGTGTCCAAATCTACACATATTATGGTGGCATCTGTTATGGCATGAGCTATTTGCACGCCCATAAGTCCCAAACCACCTGCCCCCACAATAACTATGTAACGGGGAGCATTGATGCTAGCCTTCTTTATTGCAGTATACGCCGTAAGCCCCGAGCAGGCCAAGGATGTAGCAGACTCCACATTCACGCTTCCCAGTCTTGCCAGATATTTGTGGTGTGGTACCAGTATGTAGTCTGCATATCCACCATCCTGAAAGACTCCTAGGGAGCGGGGCGCATCACATAGATTCTCATTATCTGCCTCGCACGCGGGGCACTTGCCGCATCCAATCCATGGATATACCAAGACCTTCTCACCGACTGCATAGTCTCCCGCATCAGGGCCGCTTTGATGTATGGTACCGACTATCTCATGGCCGGGCGTAACCGGATACTTTACCCCCCTATCTGTGACTTTCATGACCGTTCCATCCCCCATATCGTATCCCCCCTCCCACAGGTGGAGATCACTGTGACACACACCCGTGGCCAAGACTTTGATTAATACCTGCGACTCTTTGGGAGACGGATTTTTCGACTCTACCAGTTCTAGAGGCTCGCCGGGACCGGGTATTCGTGCAGACTTCATGGAATTAGAAAATTTATCTTTCATATAATAGTTGATTTTTGCAGATGGGGTGTATGGGCAACATGTTAAATGTATAGGGTGGGACAGAGACGGCCATGGGGTTTCGGCCAGCTTGAGAGAAAAATCCATCAAGGTATGACAGCAACATAACAGTACATCACTGATTGCCAGACCGCATGTGGTAAGCGATAACACGTGTGCAGGGGAACCTTATTATAAATTAATTTCAACAAATTGACATGAATGTTGAATATACTGAATTTGACAGCATAAAAGATGTCTTTATGTTACTTGCCTCAGCGGCTGCACCCATGAAAAATACACTACCAATAAACTCGTACAAGGGATACCTGATGTCATTTATACCACTGTCGCCCAATGCCGATAGTTTTCTTATGGTGTATGCTGTAGGATCTTTGGAACCAGGAATCTATGAGTTTGATGTCTCAACAGGCGAGCATCGCCAAGTGGAGTCAGTTGAGCGTGCCGACAAGATGTACTTTGTTGTCCTGACACCAAAACGCAGCACCATTGCGGACAAGGCCCTAGCCAATATTTAGAGTTTCTTTGTCTGCATACGTGGGGCAGAGACGGAACGGCTTTTTGAATATTTTTCTATTATCTCGTCGGGTGTGCGACCATTAAAGAGATCCTTGCAGAGTCCCCTCAGATATCTCATTATGGCCCAGGTTCCAGCCTTGATTATGCCGTACATAAACACCTTCATGGGCGGACCATACGTCTTGTTGCGCAGTATAATGGGAATAATATCGTTGATTACCCGTAGGTTGTTCTCCCAGCATCGCCAGAATAATGTAAACTGGGCCTCGTTCAGGTTACCAAAGTGCATAGAGTTCTTCTCACTAAAGTCCTGGTATAAGAGCGGTGCCACCAGTCCCCTAAAGTCCATAGTACGAAAGTCATCCATCATGTCTATGGTATATTGTATATCTTCTGGAGTCTCATCCGGCCACCCGATTATTATGGTAGCCGCGGGGAACCAATGGTTTTTGTTAAGTATGGCCGCCCCTTCCCTGACCACACTGCCCCATTCCTCGTATGAGAACGGCCTGGTTTTGACCCCCAGATGCTTTCTTACCATCTTGGGGGATACTGTCTCTATTCCCAGATTTGTGGCAAGCCATCTTCCGGACTCATGCTGCCGGTTTATGTCTGCTATCTGGTACATCAAATCCGGATCCGCTGCAACTGCCGAGAATGTCATGTGTGTAGTACCTACAAAATTGGCGCCCATATTCTTCATGCCCCTCCACAGTTCTGTAATGGCATCCTTATTGGGTATAAAATCCCTATTATCACACCCATACAGAAGCATCTCATCGGAGTGTAGCCATATAGAATCAAAGCCATAATCCAGATTTATCTTTGCCTCGGCCTGGAGTCTTTCTATTGGGAGGTCTTTCTTGGAGCGCTTGTTAACATCGCAAAAGTCACATCCCCGACCACATCCGCGCATGGCCTCAATCAACGAGTTAACTGTCGGCCCCTTTATCCGGGGTATGTTCTGTATATTTTTGACAAAGCAGTGCATCATTTCGGGGGCATCACCCTTCTCCATATCATAAAATAGATCCAAGGCCAGTTCGTCCGCCTCTCCCACAACAACAGTGTCTATACCATGTATCCTCATTCGGTCAGTCTTTGCCAGCTCCCAAGCCCCATTTCCGCCCACCACCACATGAAAGTCGTACTTTTTCTTTAACTGAATTATTGAGGCGCACATCTTTTTGAACTTCATGGCCACATACGACAATTTTTCTGGTGACATTGTGGTGGTAACCGGCGCCATTCCCAATGGGTCCATGACATTGATTCCCACTACCTTGGTGTCCGGGCCTATTACCTTATCTAGATGGTCTGGGTTGGCCACAAATATCTCGTCGCGCTTATACCCTTGAAGCAGAGCAGCCTCTACGCGTCGCAGTCCGACCTGCGCAACCTTGGCCTCGCCGGTCCGGGGATCTGTCTCTACGGCGGGGCAGAATACCTTATCAAACACCCATTCAGGCAGAACCTCGTAAGGACCACATGCGATAAAACCATACAAAAAGTTTCCACGATAGTTAGTCATCAGACTACGGTCGGCCGTGAGAACTATCCGTTTTCCAACCATAACAAATTCTAATCAATCATTAATATATATCAGTAGTGCTGTTTTTAACCACAACATTACTATCATGATTGGCTAGGTGTCAGTCCCCTGCCTGTACATCAGATGGCTTTGTGGAAATTTAATATTAATCTGCCATGCGCAGTAGGCTTTAATTGCCATCTGAAATGTATTGGTATTATGGTGGGCACACGCATGGGCGGCTTGGTTGTGGCCGAAGAGGTAAAAAAAGAGGTAATATTGGAAGTTGACGCTCTAAGGGCAAGAGGGACAACACCATGTCTGGCCACAGTCTTGGTGGGGGATGATCCCGCCTCCGCGGTGTATGTGCGCAACAAGCACAAGGCCTGTGCCCAATGCGGCATACAGACCAAAGACTACCAGATTCCCACAGATACGGCACAGGGGCAGCTTGAGGGCATAATAGAGGATATAAACAATAATGATAAAATACATGGAGTATTGGTACAGATGCCACTGCCGGAACATATGGATACCAATAATATAATATCAAAAATATCACCCAAAAAAGATGTGGATGGTCTAACACCATATAATGCAGGGTTGCTGGTTGCGGGTCGCGCCAGACTAGTTGCATGTACTCCCATTGGAATAATTCGCATGTTGAATTATTACAATATAGATATTGAGGGAAGACATGCTGTTATTATAAATCGGAGCGTTCTGGTGGGCAAACCACTGTATCATCTATTACTACAAAATAATGCCACCGTAACCACATGTCACTCTAGAACAAAAGATATTAAAAAAATCTGTAGTATGGCAGATATTATAATAACCGGCGCGGGCAATCCAGACAGGTTCGTTCTGACCAGAGACATGATAAAGGATGATGCCGTTGTTATAGATGTGGCCATCAACCGCATAAACGGTAAACTGACGGGTGATGCAGATTATGACGACATAATACAGAAGGCATCCTTTGTAACGCCGGTTCCCGGTGGTGTCGGTCCAATGACAGTGGCCATGCTGTTAAGGAATACACTAATGGCGGCAAAATATGCGTGATTCTGATAGGGAGTCTCTGCGTCGCATACTGCTCGATAGGCGCGATGCAACTTCGCATGAGATGTTAAATATTGTTAGTGAGAATATACGAGACCGACTGCGGAATAGTTCTATCTTTGATGATATCAACAGTGTGGGCATATACAGCGCCATAGGAAGTGAGATAACAACAGGTGGCATAATTCAAGGCCTTCTCGACTCGGGGCGCAGTGTGTATCTGCCGGCAGTACGAGACAGTTTAATTTTATTTAAAAATGTGCAAGATACTCAAGACCTGATACCGGGTATGTTTGGCATTATGGAGCCTCGGGAGACCTGCGCAATAGGTTATCCGGATATTCTGGTGGTTCCCGCAGTGGGTGCGACACTCTCGGGCATAAGACTTGGATATGGTTCCGGATATTATGACAGGTATGTTAAAAAGAATATGCCAGCCACGGTGTGCATTATAATGGACAAGCAGATTGTAAAAAAGATACCATCAAATCCCACAGATGCCCTCATGGATTGGATAGTGACGGAGAGTCGGCTGCATCGGGTTTAGTGATATATTGTATACTATTGGTCATGTAGCTTTTATCAGCTGGTTGTACATATCCCAAGCGGCATCCGCATCATTATTCCGGTGTATTATACTCTGGACGGCTCGAATCATAGGTACGGGATTGTCTGACTGCCATATGTTTCGACCCATATCTACGCCTACGGCACCGGCCTGAACGGCATTATACGTAAGGTCGATGGCCCCCCTCTCGGATGTCTTTTTGCCTCCAGCTATTATTACGGGTACCGGACAAGAGTCTACAACCTCCTCAAAGCCCTCGCAATAGTATGTCTTTACTATGTGGGCTCCCTGCTCGGCAGCCAGCCTGCATGCCAATGAGAGGTATCTAGAATCCCTACTCATCTCTTTGCCCACGGCAGTAACTGCCAGTACCGGCATGCCATACTCTATGGATGTGTTGACCAGCCTTCCTAGGTTTACTATGGTCTGATATTCGTACTTTGAGCCCACAAATATGGACATCGCCATGGCAGATACGTTTAGACGCAAGGCATCTTTGATATCCACAGTAATGTCTTCCCGGGACAGGTCCTCGCCCACTATGCTCGAGCCACCGGATACGCGAAGAACCATAGGCGTGTCCGTGGCAGGTGGAACTGATGTTCTCAGTATGCCCCTAGTCAACATCAGGGAATCACAGTATTCCAGTAGTGGTCCGATTGTCTTTTGGGCATTCTCAAGCCGTGCAGTGGGACCCAAAAAGTATCCATGATCTACGGCCAGCATAAGGGCACGGTTTTGAGGCTGTCGTATTATACGTGAAAGTCTGTTCTGTAGTCCCCAGTCCATATTTTAGGCATCTAGGTTACTTTTCTTAAATCTTGTGATGTGGTGGTATCTAGTTGCATTCTAGCATTAAATCCCAGAGCATCTGTTTTATGGCACGAGTTGGCTAACTACTTTTTAAAATCAGAACCATTTATTATTACTTTTACGGAGCCAAGGCCACTCCGCGCCCGCTCAAATGCCTCGGGTGAATCAACAATGTCATACCGGTGAGTTATAAGATGCTCCACGCCAAGGCCATCCGATATGAGACGAAGCGCCTCTCTTGTGTCATCATCTGAGGCCGCGTAACTACAGTATATCTTTAGTTCACGCGAGTACACATAGTCCATGTTTAATTTTATGGTGGCATCCTTTGAGGGAACTCCAAAGAGCATTACTGTGCCTCCGTACCGCACAGAACATATGGCCGACTGTAGGGCCGCCATATTTCCAGTGGATACGATGGCAAGATCAACCCCCCTTTGATCTGTATGATTTAGTATTTCGGATGCCGTACTCTCCTGCGCAAGAAGTATCTCTGTCCCTAGCAGACTTTTGACAAAGTCCAAGCGGAATTTATTCACATCTATACAATATATCTTTGAAAACCCCTTGCGCAGGGCAAGCATGGCGTGCAGCATACCAGCAGAGCCCACTCCGAATATTGCCACTGTATCGTTGGATGCAGTGCTATATCCAGACCACGCTCGAATACAGCAGGCCAGAGGTTCAATCATGGCGGCCTGCTCAAATGACATTGTGTCAGGAATCTTCAAAACGCCCCCCCGGCCAACATTCCAGGCGGGTACCAGATATTCATCTGCCAGCCCGCATGGTAGCAGATTTGACTTGGAGTAGTATTGGCATCGTGTATGGCTGCCGCGTCTGCATAGATAACACCCATAACATGGAACATGATGGTGAGTAAAGACCCTGTCTCCCACTGCAAACTCATCTACCCCATCACCTACCGATACCACCACGCCTGCAGTCTCATGTCCCAATCTTGTCGACGGCTGGCTGTACTGCCCATATATCTTTTCTAGATCTGAACCGCATATGCCACACGCGGCCATGCGTACAACTATATCTCCGGGTTCGGGTTTTGGGGATGGGATATCTACAACCTGCACATTATTGGAGTCGCCGGTAACTGTATATCTCATATTCAGACGCCTAGGATTTTTTTGAGCATTACTCTATAGTCCACATCAACCTTCTCACTTCCGGCTGCCGGAAGTGCAAAGACCAATGCAGATGACTCGGCACGCAGACGGGTTAAATCATCATTTATTGACTGGGTCACATCATCACTTACCAAGACAAGACCGACCTCGGGATCATCGGTCAGCGACTTTATCTCTTCAAGTGCGCCGTGGGGATCCTCGCTTATCTTTCCAGGTACGCCTGCCAGCTGAAAGCTTGTTACAAACGACTTACTACCCACGGTGAATATCTTCACGTTATACAGGTCTTTTATGTACTAATTTAACCCTTCTGACCATGATGCATTGGAAAGGTTGATTTATGCTTTCACATGATGATACTACATGGATATTGATACTAGCAGGGCAGTATATCTCTTCACGCACGGCAGGTTTGATCTACGCGAGAAGGCAGTGACTGCCTTAAAGTCCAGCGGCATCACCACTGAAAAAATAATTGATGCATCCCCAAACAAGACAGGAGATGTTGGCGACTATATGGCAATGTTGTGGATGCCCCCCAACCCTGATCACATAAAGATGCAGTGCATAACCTCCATAAAACCCGTGGAACCTGAAGGCATGATTGGTCTATGGAAGGGTGTAGAGAAGGAGGATATTGGAACAATTTCGCTATAAAGTAGACTTTTTTTATGTTTTATTATTCATGTTATAGATGAGTCAGCCGATCCTCATACAGGCAATATTTTATTTCCCTTTTATTTTATATTTAAATGATAATCTCTATTAATACGGAAATAAAAAACAAATAATCTTGAAATTATTCTGCAATGACTTTGTACATTGTGGGTGCGCCAACCTCGCGGAATTGTTCTCCTTGTATATGCACTGCCTGGTGTTCCGGACTTTGGCGCATTTTTATAAAATGTTCTGGAGTCTGAAACTCGACAATAATACGGTGATTTTTGTCTACAGATTCAAGTAGTCTTCGGGATACAAATCCATCAAACTTTGATACCACCTTGTTTGATTCAGTAACCCAGTCCTTGAAGTCATCAAGCATCCCTGGCTTTATCTTTACATCCATCATGATTACTACCATAAAATATCCTTTTTTTCTACTAAATAATTATCTTTGTAAATTATGTAGTGTCATTTTTCTACAACTCTGATTTATAAAAATAAAATTGATGCGTCATGTAGTTCTTGATTTATAACCAAGTCGTAAAGTGAAAGTACATTGGATACTGTAAAGATGACCTCTAGGGGTGTGCTGTGTACATCCGGCGACGCTACCATTCTATTTGATCCAAAGACCGCTTCAAGTGGTATAAACTTTGTATCTCATGCACATATTGACCATCTTCCCTCCTCTAGCGGCGGAACCATCTTGGCATCAAGATATACCGCAGAGCTAGCCTCACACAGGGGCAGGGACCTGGGATGCTGCACCGAAGATATGCAAGACTGTACTCTGTATGATACCGGCCACATATTTGGCTCGCGAGGTGTGTTATTTGGAGATACGTTTTATACGGGAGATATTTGCACTCGGGATCGAGGATTTTTACAGGGGGCGCGCATACCAAAATGTAAGACACTAATCACCGAATGCACATTCGGGCTTCCCGAATTTGTCTTTCCGTCTGTGCGCCAGGTATGTTTACAAGTAGATGAGATTATATCCTCCATGTACTCTAGGGGCGTGCCTGTGGTTTTAATGGGATATGAACTGGGAAAAGCGCAGACATTGTCCCATCTGTTTGCCCACTGGGAGCCCCTATACTACCACGATTCGATCAAGGCTATCAACGAGATGCATCGGCGATGGAATGTACCGCTAAAACCCGCCTTGGGACACACCGAGGCCGAAAGGCAGGGACTCTTAAACAAAAAGCCTTGGGTCATGATTGCACCTAAAATGAGCGCAAAGTCGCCATTTGTTCTAAAAATGAAAAAATATGGTGCCGTAACCATATCGTTTAGTGGTTGGGCGAAATCGGGTAGATTCCCATACTCAAATGGCGCCGATTACTCGATACAGCTTAGCGATCATTGTGATTTTAATGAGTTGATAAAGATGGTAGAGGTATCAGGTGCAGAGAATATTTACACAATACATGGATTTGTATCTGAATTTTCAGATTACCTGAAAAAATGCGGGTTCAATGCTATGCCGCTTATGACATCTTGACAAAGGCAGTACACTGGCAGTCTAGATACAGGCATGTCTTTGTATTTGCGATATGATCATAATTCATGTGACCACATGTGTCGCACCGACGCTTGTTGATCTCGCGTGTTACCACCTTTTGTGCAATGCGATTTGCTTCATCAGGGGAATATCCCTTTTTATCAACGTAAAAATGAACAATATTGTTGTAGAGTCTTTCCTTGTTAAACTCGCGCTCAATCATTACTTGCCGCCTTGTGACAATATTGTCCTAAGAGTGGTTGTAGAATGAATGTGGGGCGTACGGCGTACCTGCTCTACAATATTTTCGGTTTCTGTAGGTGTGGCCACAACCCTGCAAAATATATCAAATGTTCCATATGTACCTCTCACCTCTGCCACACCAGGCATCTTTGCTATGGCCTCAATAATGTCCATCTCAGAACCCATATCACACTGCATAAGAATGTAGGTTGGTTCTTTTTCCATAATATAATAATGCATTTTTTGTATTTTAACTTGATGGTATGAATCAGGCTTTTTGCACGGTATGATCAGCTAAAGTTAAACGTGCTAGTCAGGTTAATGACATTCATCTGTAAAATACAATTTTTGTTTGGAGAGATAGTCACAACCTGACCTAGTATACACTCTCCAATATCGTGTGGCATATGAGTAGACGTAGTGCGGATGCGCGTCATTCACTACATCCACCGGAGGGCGCACAGACCGGGGTGGGTAGCGCAGGCCGGAGCGATCCTGGACCTGCAAATGTAACAAAGGTTACATGAAAGTGTTTTATCTTTTGAAGTTGATCGTCCGTAAAAACGATGACGTGTGTGCTAAATGAAAAATTGATGGTTTTTATTAATAATGGTGGGTGTTTTAAGCGATTTTTTGGTATTGAATATCAATCATTGGATATTCAAAAGGCAAAATACCTTTATAAAATCTACAATAAAAACCGGTTAAAATCATTATAATGTGTTGTCATAGGTATAATTTTATTCCAGTGATTCTAGGGCATTAACAATACTTTGAAACTGATCCTTGTTCTTTTTTAATAAGATTTTTGGATAGTCCCCGATATTGCATACGGCTTGGTAGATAAACTGTGGCGGTATGGGCCCGCCGGAGGACACCCTCTGTTCTAAAACATATTCGTCTATAATGGTGCATATGACCTCTTCGTAACATCCATCACTCTCCTCCAATGATTTACGATATATTTCAACGGGCCGGTTTGTTCTTTTATACACACTTACTCCCTTATTTAGCAAGCCGGATATGTGAACGATCTGCCAGCTGTCCAGATTTAGTTGTCGGTCCATACCATATGGTTGTAAAATTATTATTTAGCACTATGACTTTTGGTGTGCGTTCCTACTGAATTTGTACCTAGCAGATTGTGTCTATTTCTCCATGGATGCTTTCAGCACATGGATGCCAGGTATGAACCAAGCTTTTTTCACAATATGATCAGTCAAAATCAAACCATCAAACAC
>VXON01000040.1 GCA_009840065.1 Cenarchaeum sp. SB0662_bin_33
ACGGTTTAATAATGTATCTAACAATATATCTAGTATCACCAAATTTTGAGAGAGGGGTCGATAAAAATAGATTTTATACTAGTGGCATGAAAGAGTCATACGTGGGCTTAAAAAAGTATGTGGTGACTAGGGTTACAACACTCTTTGGAGTGCTGATGGTGACGTTGCTGCTTACGGTTGCCCTCGTGGGCTCCAACATGGATGTGATACTAAAGCAGGGTGTCGCAGTACAGATTCGCCAGGAGGTGGCCGAAACTCCGGGCTTGGCCGACAGTTTTGAATCCGTGGAGATCTTTGAGGAGTACGTACAGGACACCATAGACAGGCGCATAATCGAGTTGGGCCTAAACGAGCCATGGTACTCGCCGCAGAGGCTCGGGCTGTCCATGTATAAGATACTACTGCTGGATTTTGGGCATGCGACCTTTCTGACCAGCGACTCGGGCTCATCCAACGTAGGGGATATAATATATGAAAAGTTACCAAAGACAATACTCCTCTTTACCACCGCAACCATAATAATCTCTGTGATTGGTATATTCATGGGAGCCTTGTCCGGCAGTAAGGTCGGTTCTGTAATAGACAGAATTACGTCCAGTTTTGCAGTGATAAGCTCTAGTTTTCCGGTATGGTGGGTCGGCATGCTGCTGATTATACTTTTTGCGTTTACATGGCAGATATTTCCGGCTAGGGCAACACCGGCCATACCCGCAGATGATCCAGGCTATGCAGCTGCCCTTCTATACCATATGGCGCTACCGCTAATAACAATAGTTCTGATAGGCTTTGGGGCTTGGGCGTATCTGGTACGCAATTTTATGGTGGGAGTTCTACAGGACGACTTTATATTCGCAAAGAAGACCATGGGCATACCAAGAAAGCATATAATATATCGCCACGCATTAAAGAACGCAGCACCTCCCATAATCACAATACTTGCACTAAGCCTTTCAGGCTCACTGGGTGGTGCCATAATAACCGAGGCCGTATTCGACTGGCCGGGCATGGGCCGTCTATACTTTGAGGCCATCACGGTACTGGACATGCCAGTAATAATAGGTGCGACATATGTGCTTACGGCCTTCTTTCTAGCTAGTATATTTGTGGCAGACATACTATATGGATACTTTGATCCCCGGGTGAGAACCGGGCCATGAGCTTTACAACGCAGGATCTGTGGCGCGAGTTCAGGTCCAGCCGCATGGGAATGGCCGGTATAATAATACTGGGCGCCCTCATACTGACATCATTGGTCACCATACTGGCTATACCCTTGGAGACGTTTCAAGAGTGGTCCAATCCAAACAGCTGGCTGCACTATCCAAAGACCGCCATACCCGGCTGGGCAAATCTGTTCCTGCCCGAGGCCATACCCGAGCACATGATTCTGGAAGACTCTATAGTGTATACCGATTCCACGGGAGATGTAACGCTGTACTCGGATATATTTGCCATAAATTATGAATATGATGACTTTCCCGGCGGCTTCATATATGAGTATACGTCTAGCTACTCGGGCGCGCCACTACTCACCATGAGCGTGGCAAGGCCGGACGGGGCCATACTAGACATATTCTCAATGCCGCTGCCCCCCTCAGACTCTGAAACCACGCATACTGAAAAGATATTCTCAACCGACCTATCAATATACAAGAACCTGTTGCTATACGCCGATGAGTTTGATTATGCCATAGAGGACCTCTCATCAGAGTCCATAATATTCTCGGATCGCACATCATATGAACCGCTGGATGGAAGGTACGTATTCACCATAAACCTGTACGGGAATCAGGGCGGTACCATCAATGATTCCATATTGATAGTGGATGGCAAGGCGTTTGGCGTGATGGGGACCGACGAGCTGCGCCGGGACCTGGTCGTGGGTCTCTTGTGGGGTACCCCACTAGCTCTCTTTATAGGGCTGGCCGTCGCCATAGGGTCGGTTGCAGCAGGCCTCATATACGGCGTGTATTCAGGCTACAAGGGCAACCTCACCGATGAGTCGCTGATGCGTTTCAATGATGTTGTATATGCCCTACCGGCACTGCCATTTTTAATCATACTGGCAGTTACCATAAGCAACAGCATATTTGTCATGATCGGCTTTCTGATGATATTTGGCTGGGTGGGAATAGCCAAGGTGTCCCGGAGCATGGCTCTACAGATAAAGACACGTGGGTACGTGGAAGCCGCCCAGATGATGGGCCAGAGCAATATGGTTATAATATTTCGACACATAATACCACAACTACTACCATATGCGTTTGCGAGTATTGCAATATCAGTACCAGCGGCCATAACCACAGAAGCCGGCTTGAGTTTCCTAGGACTTGGCGACCCATCATTCCCCACCTGGGGACATATTCTGTATGATGCCAACACATATGGTGCGGCCGCCCGGGGCATGTGGTGGTGGATTGTACCGCCGGGCATGATGATTGCCCTGACAGGTCTGGCATTTGTCTTTATAGGTAATGCGCTTGATGCCATTGTCAATCCACGCCTACGCAGATAAGTTGTCTGTGTGTATTTGGGAGTTGCCGGAGGACAGAAGAGTGATAAGCCGTGCCCAATGCATGATCAAAATACTTTCGATGGTATGATATAGCGGCGTGCATAAGTTTCTGTAGTTTAATTTTCGCACATAATGTGATTTTG
>VXON01000133.1 GCA_009840065.1 Cenarchaeum sp. SB0662_bin_33
GAACGGTTTTGATGTGCCCACCGACATCTATGTACCGCCCCCTGATGATACCGGCAACATCAGCGTAATTATAGACCAGGATAGCAAGAGGCTTGAGCGCATACAGCCGTTTGAGGCCTGGGACGGTCATGATATGACTAAACTACGCCTTCTGGTGAAGGCCAAAGGAAAGTGTACGACGGATCATATATCACCGGCAGGCCTTTGGCTGTCATTCCGGGGCCATCTTGACAATCTTAGTGACAACATGCTGCTGGGTGCAGTCAATTATTACACCGGCGAGGTGGGTACCGGCATGAACTTTCTCACCAATGATATGGATGGCTTTTCCAGTATTGCCAAGGAGTACAAAAAAGCAGGGATAAGATGGGTTATAGTTGGAGATAAAAACTATGGTGAGGGTAGTAGTCGCGAGCATGCTGCCATGACTCCCCGATACCTGGGCTGTGTTGCGGTCATTGCACGCAGCTTTGCACGCATACATGAGACGAATCTGAAGAAACAAGGTGTGCTGGCCCTTACATTTGCCAACGAATCCGATTATGACAAGGTACTTGAGGATGACTATATATCGATAACGGGACTATCTGTCATGTCTCCCGGAAAACCCATATCGTGTGTGCTACAGCACTCGACGGGGGATACGGATGTAATACACCTGAACCATTCGTACAGCTTGTCCCAACTGGAATGGTTTCGAGCCGGCTCGGCTCTGAACACATTAAAAACATAATGTGGGGCCGACCGGAATCGAACCGGCGACCTACGGGTCACTACAGCTCCAAACTTACATCATCCTTTCATCAGTAGCTTAGTTCACCTCTGGAGCCCTTAGCGGTGACTTTGCACTGTCGCCCTGCCAGGCTAGGCTACGACCCCACAATCATTACACACGATTTCTTTAATTTAAACGATCCAAGATTGTCTGATACACAGCGTACAGGCAGATTAATGTGCGAATCCTTACTATGACACACGGCATAGGAGAGTCCGAGATGGAATCATCAGCCTTTCATACTTGTAAAAAAACTAACGTTTGTACCAATGACATTATTAATCAACAAACCACCAATCCATCAATGAAGACAAGCATAACACTAGCCGTACTGTTGGCCGGAATACTGACAGTAGTAGCACTACCATCATATGCAGATCATGTACAGATAACCATAAGCCTTACGCCCTATACCGAGGCTGAGTGTGACACATCATATACATGCGTCAGTCTCTCTACCGCCACACTTGACGTTGGTGGTGAGGTGATATGGGCCAACGACGGAAGTGAGACTATAACTCTTACAAGCGGTAAGGCAGGCGGTCATCATACCGGAGAAGACTTTGGACCCATAAAATTGGAACCAGGACAGACATACTCACTTATGTTTGAGGAGGCTGGCAAGATAGACTTTCATCTTGTGGATCATCCCTGGATGGTAGGGACAATTGATGTAGTATCTGATGAGGAACATACACACGATGATGATCACACTGACGGACACAAGCACGCCGCATTGGAGGCAGAAAAACCAATTGGTGTAGCCATTGATGTCTCCATAGAGGATGAAGGCGGTGTAAACCTAAACATAATGACCCAGGGACTTGTATGGGCTCCGGAAAATGTAAATGAAGATCACATACCTGGCGAGGGGCATGCCCACCTGTATGTGGATGGTGTAAAGACACGCATCTATACGCCATACTTTCACATTCCCGGATTGGAGGCAGGTGTCCACCACATACGGGTCACACTTAACGCAAATACCCACGACGATATGTATGTCAACGGTTTTCCAGTAGAGGCTGTGGCTACCGTGGTTGTATCCGAACATGAACATGATCACGACCAAGAATTATCACCCGTGAACGGAGACTCATCAATCTCAATTGATGCTACAGTTCATACTGATCTAAAGAGTGGCTACAACTTAGAGGTGAGCATCACCGACTTTGTTATATCCGGTGAGGGTGTAGATGCCGAGCATGTATCCGGTGAAGGATATGCCGTTATAAGCATTGATGGGGAGTACTTTAACCGTCTCTATGGCGAGTGGATAAAGATACCTGCCCTAGATACTGGAGTACATACCATTACAGTCAACCTGTTTTCCTATGACCACCGCCCATACCATTGGAACGGGGAGCCAATAGAGACTAGCATTGTAGTTGAGGCATCGGCTGATGATGGTGAATCCATGCATATGCACTAGGTCACAATACCATATTTTTTAATTTTATTTGGCCATATTACAGTATGAATCCTGTGGAGTCCTCCCGCAAGAACGAAGGACTGAAAGTGTTTTGCTTTTTGAAGTATCATAAACAACCAATGATTGATATTTAATGTCAAAGAATTGTTTAAAATACCCATTACTGGTAACAAAAACCCTTGACTTTTGCAGCGCCATTTTTACGCACGATCAACTTCAAAAAACAAAACAGTCTCCTATATTGTACAATTTAAATGATCATTTAACTTTGAGATGAGGCCGTGTTGTAAAGATACCAAAACATGATGACTCGTACTGGTTGTAAAAAAGTGACCCGGAGTTCTTCCAATCTATGCTTCCACCTCGCCCAAGACTGTATCAGTAGATGGAAATGTGCGCATGGGGTGCGTCCAGATGTGATGAAATTACAT
>VXON01000158.1 GCA_009840065.1 Cenarchaeum sp. SB0662_bin_33
GGGATGACCTAGTGGGAGTCGATTACAAATAATATTTTGTATCAACTTTGTTAAATTACCATATTATTGATCGACAAGAAGGTGTCCGAGAACCAAATTCTTTATCTTTGCGTGAGGAACCCATACATAAATTCTAATTCATCAATAGATATATTCAAATAGATTAATAGGAAAAGTGTTTCAAATGATTAAAACAACGTTAATAGTCGCAATAACACTAACTATAGCACTAGCCGGTACTGCCTATGCCGAGATTCCCGAAGAAGTACAGGTAGGCTCTGTCCTGCCATTGACTGGTGGGTACAGCTCTGTAGGCGTACAGGCTAACGATGCAACTGAATTGGCAGTTAATGACTTTAATGAATACCTAGAGAGCATAGGTGCCGACTGGCAGTTCGTGCTGTCCCAGGAGAACTCGGAGAGTAATCCTGTAGCCTCGCTTGAGAGAGTTACCGCACTTCACGCCAAGGGTATTGACATTGTATTCGGTCCAGCCGGATCAGGACGTGTAAACGGTGTGATTGGTTATACTGATTCAAACAACATGCTAGTACTGTCTTGCTGCAGTACGGCACCAAGTTTAGCAATAGCAGGTGATTCTGTATACCGCATAGTGGCCGATGACACAAATCAGGGCAAGGCAATCGGTAAACTGCTAGATGAAGCAGGTATAGAGGTTGCAGTCCCGGTTTGGACTGGTGATACATATGGAGACGGATTAAAGGGCGAGATTGAAAAAGACTTTGAGTCTCGTGGCGGCATAGTTGATGAGGGTGTAAGGTATAATCCAGAGACCTCAGAATTCTCCGTATCCGTTAGCTCCCTAGCCGATAAGGTTCAGGGATATGTAGATGAGTATGGTGCAGACAAGGTAGGCATACCAATAGTCGCATTTGATGAGATAGTCTCAATACTACAGGCTGCAAACAACTATCCGGTACTCAAGGAAGTGCAGTGGTTTGGCTCTGAGACAATAGCTGACTCTACCGAATTACAAGGAGACAGATTGGCTCTTGAGTTTGCCGAGGAGGCATCCTTTAGCGCAGTTCAAGTGGAGGTTGACAGAGGTGACAAGGCCCAACACGTAAGATTGGCATTGTCTGATAAGTATGGTGATAGTCCCAATGTCTTTGCATATACCGCATATGATGCCGTATGGCTGGTTGGTCTGAGCATCATAGAAGCAAACAGTGCAGAGGTAGATGACATCAAGGCCGTAATACATCAAGTGGCAGAAGATTACTCTGGCGGAGCGTTAAGATCCACTGCACTCAATGAGGCAGGCGACCTGGCAACCGGCAACTATGTAGTACGAACCCTTGGTGAAGATGGCTGGACGAGTGGTAACATATACTATTCTGATACCGATACAATACCTGATCCAATACCTGAAGGCACCGTCGTGTCTGTAGGTTCACTGCTTCCGCTGACCGGCGGATACAGTTCCGTTGGCGTGCAGGTCAACGCGGCCACCGCATTGGCAGTAGATGACTTTAACACATACCTTAAGGGCAAGGTTGCTGGATGGTCTTTGGAATTACTCCAAGAGAATACTGCCAGTAACCCCGTCATAGCACTTGAGAAGGCCCAGACACTACATTCGCGCGGTGCCGACATACTCTTTGGACCTGCCGGGAGCTCACGCGTCAAGCATGTCAAGAGTTATGTAGATAGTAACAACATGATATTGCTATCGTGCTGTTCCACATCTACAGAACTAGCAGTGGCAGATGATCGTGTGTTCAGAGTAGTTGCTGATGATGGAAATCAAGGAAAGGCGTTTGGTATACTGCTTGACCATGATGGCATAGAAGCTATTGTTCCAATATGGATTGCGGATTCGTACGGCGATAGTCTGCGTAATGCAGCCGTAATGGAGTTTGAAGAGCGTGGAGGTACCTCTGATGAGGGTATAAGATATGCTCCCGGAGCAAGGGACTTCTCTGTAGAGGTTCCTACCCTAGCCGATAAGGTTCAGGAGTATGTAGATACCTATGGTGCGGATAAGGTAGCCATTGTTGTAGTCTCATTTGATGAGATAGTACAGATATTCCAGACAGCTGACAGTTATTCAATACTAAAGGAGGTCACCTGGTATGGCTCTGAGACCTTGGCACAGAACGCATTCATAGTAACAGACAGGATAGCCAGTGACTTTGCGGTCGAGGTTGGATTCAGTGCAGTACAAGTACCATTAGGCACTGGCCCAAGGGCAGCTAGTGTAACTGAAACCTTATCCATACCATTTGGTGGAACGCCAAATGCATTTGCATACAACGCATATGACGCAGTATGGTTGGCAGGACTGGCCATGGAGAGATCCGGTAGTACCGACCCAGCAGATATTGCAGCAATATTACCCACCCTAGCATCTTCATACACCAGTGGTGCCCTCAGCTCAACACAGCTGAATGAGGCCGGTGATCTTCAGTCTGCCACATATGGTACATGGAAGATAAATGAAGACTACAAGTGGTACGTGGAAGACATCATATCAATAGACGATGAGTCTGTTGTTCCGTTTGAATAGATAATATCTTTTTTTTTTGTTTAGGTTCTCTTGCAAAAATGGGCCGGCCTATCCAAATGTCCTAGAATAGCCTATTT
>VXON01000071.1 GCA_009840065.1 Cenarchaeum sp. SB0662_bin_33
CGTTCTTTAAAAAAGTTGATTAATTACATAAATTTTTTCAACCAATTTTGACTTACCAAAGACTCATTTGTTAATATTCACTTTTTGAACTACTGACATGGTACGGTTCAAGGACCAACATAACCGCGTGTGGACGCGCGGGGTAGTTCCAAGCACTTTGTAGGAGGAGCCCGGTTGCCCAGCGTAGTTTAACTATAGGATGGTCTGAGTATACAAACTGATGGTTTGCTGTCAAATTGAGGTTTCTGCATAACTATTAATGCTCGATGTCGCAAGCCATATCACACAAGTAGACCCGATAGACCATGTTCTGTAGCTGCCTTTACTAGGACACTCTGATGGCTGTATAGTTTGGCCCCATGGACATGAATGGGTCTGTATGCCATATTGCGCCCCCTAACGCCGGCCGATGATGTCTCCGCAAACAGTACATCTCCCTGCCAGCCAATCCACCGCTCATTTGACTCCAAGGATATCTCTGTTGTTACCTCATGTAACGCACGGCTCCTCTGCCGCACTGTATCAGTATCAATCTGGGGCATCAGGGCGGCCTTGGTTCCCGGCCTTGCGGCATATCGAGATACATTCACCATGTCCGGACGGGTATCCTGTATGAGTGATATGGTGTCTGCAAAGTCCCCATCACTCTCGGTGGGAAATCCCACTATTACGTCCGTAGACACAGTACTCTCTGGGAATCTGTGGCGGAACCGCTCCACCATGCCGCGAAAGGTCCTAGCGGTGTGGCCGCGACGCATTCCCACCAGCGTGTCATCGCTTCCACTCTGTACGGGTATGTGTAGAAATTTGTATACCTTTTCAGACTCGTATGACTTGAGTAGGGAGTCGCGGATACGGGGCATGTACATGGGATTCATCATGCCCACACGTATCATAAAGTCGCCATCTATCTGCACTATGGCGTCTATAAGGGTGGGCAAGTCTGTACCTATATCCAGCCCATAACACCCGTTATCCGTACTGCTCAACCATACCTCCCTGCATCCATCCCGTATGTCATGACGCACCTGCCGGACTATGTCGCCCACGCGGTGGCTCGATATGTCGCCCTTGGCCAACTTGGTCTGGCAGAATGAGCAGTCGCTCATGCACCCTGTTGCTATCTGTATTATGGATATGGCCTGGTTTATGCGCACTCTGGGGAGGGTAAGCTTGTCGGATTTGTCCTCACTCAGTTCTGTGCGCCGCCTGCCCTGGAGTGTGTCGTTTATTACATCAAGTGTGCGCCCTATCGAGTCAGGACCCATCATGCTAGCATTGCCTGCAAATCTCTTTATGGTCTTCTGTTCTGCCTTTGGCATGCATCCTGCCACCACCAAGGGCTTATCCCCCATGGTCTTGATTCGATGTATCATTCTGTTTGCAGTCACATCCTTGACCGAGCATGTAACCAGCACGCCTATGTCTGATTCATCCCTATCGCGAGTGAGTGTGTGACCGGCTCCTGATAATATTCCAGAAATCATCTCCGAGTCCGAGTAGCTGGCCGCACAGCCATGTGCTTCCACATATACACGGGCCATCAGGACAGCAGGTCATCCACCTCATCGGCGGTCATCAGGTTCATGTCTATCACCAAATCCCGAATGGTCTTGCCCGTGGCTAGGGACTCTTTGTATAGTTGCGCGGACTTTTGGTAGCCTATACGTGGCGCCAAGAGTGTCACTATGACAGGGCTGCGCTGTATGTCACTCTGCAGCCGCCCCTCATTGGCCGTCAGACCATCTATCAGATTGGCACGAAATATAGGAATAAAACTGTACAGCATATCGGTGGACTCTAGTATGCACTTTAGCATTCCCGGCAGCATTACATTCAGCTCAAACTGTCCAGCTCCCGCAGCCATTGATACGGATGCGTCATTGCCCATTACATTATAGCAGATCATGTTCATGCATTCTGCCAGTGACGGGTTTACCTTGCCGGGCATTATGGATGAACCTGCATGCACTGCGGGAATTCCAATCTCCGAGAGGCCCGCCATGGGTCCGGATGCCATGAGTCGGATATCGTTTGATATCTTGCCCAGTTCGCTGGCCAGGCCTCGCAGCGCTCCGGAGAATGCGGCAGCTGCAAACCGGCTCTGCAGTCCGTGCCGCATATCCGGCTCCTTGACCAAGGGTAGTGAGGATATGTCTGCCAGTTCGGATATCACTATGTCACGGTAGCCATCCGGCGTATTGGCTCCGCTGCCCACTGCCGTGCCACCCAAGGCCACCGGATACATCTCCGCTGCCGTGTATTGTATTAGTTTGGTACATTTATCTATAACAACGGCATATGATGCAAACTCATCACCAAGAGTGATTGGTAGTGCATCCATGAGATGGGTTCTCCCAATCTTTCTAAACTTGTTGAATTGATCAGCCTTAGACTGTAGGGAATCCTTCAATAGGTGCAGTTCGGGTACGAGTTTCTCAGAGCCCATCAGAATCGACATATGCATTGCCGTGGGATACGTATCGTTACTAGACTGGGACATGTTTACATGATCGTTTGGGTGCAGATACTGATACTCGCCCAAATCCTTGCCAATTATGCGCAGGGCGGCATTTGCAATGACCTCGTTTGTATTCATATTAAATGCAGTGCCGGCTCCCGAGTTTATCATATCAACAACAAACCATTCAGTCAGCTTGCCACCTAGTATCTCATCACATGCTCTTGTGATGGCATCTCCTTTCTTGGCATCTATGGCGCCGGTCTGCATATTTGCCCGCGCAGCTGATCTCTTTATCATTACAAACGAGTCCCGTAGGTCAGGGTGAGACGCATGGCCCGTTACAACATACTGTTTCAGGGCCCTAGCAGTAAACGCTCCATAGTATGCCTCCCGGGGCACCTCTACACTGCCTAGAGAATCCTCATCATATCTGAATGACATAATTATGCATGGTGTGTGCCATATTTGAATTTGTAGTTTGGTGTGTGCAATTCCAAAATTAGTTCCTTATTATAGCCATATACCAATTTTATAATCATACTTTGGTTCTACGGTTTGTTGTTGTGCAATACGTGTTCAGTATATAGTGTCTCTTAGAGTGATGCCCCGAAACTCAAAAATACAATTTGTTTTATGACTAGATCTATACGCTGGTTTGTCTCGGAATTTTTCATGCCTAGGATTTAGGTGTCAACTATACTAAACAGTTATATAATTACAACGTTGATTTATAAGCAATGAAGAAATATACTAGTTTGATTCTCACAGTGGCAGCAGTTGCCATTGTAGGAGCAACACTACTTAGTAGTAACTACAGTACATCTCAGCTACAAGCCATGGAGATAGATCCAGTTATGGAGCAGATACATGCCATGGGCGGTATTCAATTGGTGATGCCAGAGGCATTTGCCGAGACCGACTGCAGTATGTTGGAGAACAGTGGTCGCAATGTTGTTGAGTTCGATTTGATAGGTGAGTCTGTGATGCTGCCGATAATGGGCGGTGGTGAATATTATGCCATGGTCTTTAGTGGTCAAGTGCCAGGACCAACACTCCGTGTCACCCAAGGTGATGTCGTAGTAATGACCCTCACAATACCAACCGATGAGTTAACCGCACACGGTAACGACATGCACTCATCTCAGATGTCCTCTGCCTTCTTTGGCGCAGTACAGCCTGGGGAGTCCAGTACCTATTGTTACATTGCAGAGTCCGCAGGTGTCTTCAAGTATCACTGTTCCGGTGTTGACTTGCTAGCCATGGACCAGCACGTACTCTCTGGCATGTACGGTATAGCAATCGTCGATCCACTTAACGGTTACAAAAAGTTGATGGTTGAAAAGACCAAAGTTGAGAACGGCGAGGTTGTCATCGACCGACAGTGGTACGGGCCTGATGCCTTAGAGTTCCAGCTACAGTACAACCAGCTATACCTTACCGAGGCAGGTACGTATGATGCTGTTGCAATGCACGCACACAAAAACACTGCGACCGTTGTTAATGGTATGCAGTTTGGATACGTGCCCAACGGCGTCCACAACCACCTAATCAAGGGCGATGCAAACTCGAACATATTCGTAGCACAGCCATGGAATGAGTCTGAATTTAAGCAGTATCAATCTCAGTTATTATACGTTGAGACTGGCCAGCCCGTCAGAATCTTTGTAGAGAACCAAGGTAACGAACCTGTATACTTCCACATTGTGGGTGAGATACTAGATAGAGTAACACAAGGCAACAGAGTACAGTCGGCTGCAACTGAGACATGGTTACTAGGTGGCTCACAGAACATGATCGTAGATCTGGTCTTTGATGAACCTGGCACATATGCAGCAGTCAACCACGACTATGCTGCAATTTACAGTGGGGCCGCCACAGTCTTTGTAGCTGGCGATTACTTTGACCTAAACCCAACACTCGCAGGTGCAGGCTTGGGGACAGGACCATCCTATGCTTATGCAATAGGCAACCCCAGCGATGCTGTCCCACCAATGGGAATGAACAGTATTGAACATCCTGCAATAAACGTGCACGGATTATACACAGACGAGGTTGCTCAGCAGAAGATTGATGAAGGAGCAATTCCCCTCTGGACGGCGTTTGAGAGTCTAGGTCTACCATCTTAGATAAAATTTTTACTGTTTTTCATTTTTCAATATCCATATATGAGGTGTGTTGTACACAATGCTTATGGTACGGAAGGTACTGATATGTGATGTCGTTGATGACATTCTACCAAAGATACTCAAGGATAACGGCATGGATGTGGACTATAATCCCGAGATAACCAAGAACAAACTTTTAGATGTTGCAAAAGACTATCATACAATAGTTGTGCGCAGTAGAACACGGGTGACCGCTGAGGTGATTGATGCTGCCAAAAACTGTAGCATAGTAGCCCGGGTGGGAGTTGGCCTTGATAATATTGATCAAAAAGCCGCCGGATCAAAAGAGATACGCGTCATAAACGCCGCAGAGGGGGCAATGAATGCAGTCGCCGAGTTGGTGATGTCGGTGATGCTATCTTTATCCAGACACATACCTCGGGCAGACAGGACCATGCGGGATGGCATATGGGAGAAGAAGAGTCTCAAGGGTACCGAGCTGCGAGGCAAGTATCTGGGGATCGTTGGTCTGGGAAATGTCGGTCAGCGGCTGGGCCGGCTGGCGCGGGCATTCAACATGAACATAATTGGTCATGATGTAGTACCAATAAATCCCGAGTTTGTGCAAGAGGTGGGGTTGATCAAAACCGACCTAAAGACACTGCTGCAGAGCTCCGATTATGTATCACTGCATGTACCCTTGCTGGAATCGACAAGATATATGATAAATGCCGAAAACCTATCCCTGATGAAGAAGACGGCCTATATAATAAACACATCCCGGGGCGGAATAGTGGACGAGATGGCCCTATATGCGGCATTAAGGGATGGCAGGCTGGGCGGGGCGGCGCTTGATGTCTTTGAGAACGAGCCTCCGGACAACACCCCGCTAGCCGGTCTAGACAATGTTATACTGACACCCCATCTGGGGGCACAGACCGTTGAGGCGCAAAAATTGGCAGCCCACATAATAGCGGAAAAACTGGTCCAAATCGAACGGGGCGTTATTTAATATTTAGAATAGTTTTAATTCAGGTAGTGTTTCTGTCATATATTGAATGACTCAAAGTTATATTCAGGCGGACTCTTGATAATTGTTATTGCGTCCACGGTTGCTGCAAGTGGTGTGATGGGCCAGGTAGTACCGGGCCTCACACTTGATGGTGGTGATGTAATATCCGTTATGGTGGATGACTTTGAGGATATGATAGTATTTGATCTGCTCCCTCATGATGAGACTATCATAATAATGATGGACAACTCTGTATTGATGCTTGGAGCCGACTTTGCTGCCCTAGTTGATGGGGCGCCTGTAGAGTTTGAGCAGGACCAGGATGGCACAGATACCATACTACTGATAAACATGCCTGTTGACGGGGCCACATTGACACTGACTGGTGTTGTCTTTGTAGTCGAGCCCACAAGTATGTCCGGCATGGAGTCGGCTGGTGTTACAGAGCTGGCTGATGTTACAGAGCTGGCTGATGTTACAGAGCTGGCTGATGTTACAGAGCCGGTCATGGAGCCGGTTATGGATGTAGAGTCTACAGCGCCACCTGCAACCACCAAGGCTGCCTCCGGACCACTAGACTTTGTTGAGTCAGGCACGGAGTTGAGTATGTATGTAGACAGGTATCTCAACGATGAGGCATTCACTGCATGGTATGACGAGTACTATCCGGATACACCATTCTACGAGGGTTTGGGTATAACCTCAACAGAGTATCAGTCGCTGGTCAATACAGTGACACAGGAATGTCCGAGCGGCATGGAGTTTGTGGATGGTCAGTGTATAAGAGAGGAGGTAATGTGTGGTCCAGGAACAACCCTTGTGGGCGGTCAGTGTGTGGTGAGGACATCTACGTCTACATCAACAGGTGGGATGACTACATCAGGTGCCGTGGAGTATGAGGTACAGGGTGCCGGCCTACAACTTGGAGTTGCAGCCACTGCCGGGTTTGTACTTGCCATGGGCATTGTGCTGGCGCTCATACTGCCGGTCAAAGTACGCAAGAGATATAGAAATAGAAAGAAGGGATCATAAGCCACGAATCACGCCATTATCTACTAGGTACTTTATCATTGTAACGTATTCATCATCAGTAACCAGTCCCGTCAGCCACCATGCAGTGATGTCAGTTAGCCAGTGGGGTATGAATGGAGTGGCATCATCAGTACTGCTAATCTGCAGAATTCCAAGATTCTGTAGGTTTTCAAGGGCATCGATGTAGTGGGGTGTAGAGGCCTCACCGCTCGCCCACAGATAGGCTACATGTTTTACCCATACGGGGACTACGACATTGCCAATATCCACAATCTCAAATGTGGTAGTGGTAAACAGCTCCCCATATATGACATCTACATAGTATCCGCCTTCTCCAAACACCTCACGTTCAAACGGAAATGGTGCAGACCACACCGTGTTGTGGTCGGATATGGGCAGTGGAATAGGAGAGCTGGTCACGTTGTATGAGTCCCGAATATACATGAGGGCAGTATCTCCTGCCAGATGCTCTATAATTATGGTTATCTCCATATGATCTCCATGATTGTATACCGATTTGTCCATGTGTATGGCTAACGGCTCGGCGGACGCATAATATACCCCAGAGATACACATCATGACAACAAGTATATACCAAATAGTCATTACACTATAACATCACATATGTGGTTTAAAAAAGAATCCCTCAACAGCCAAAGAGGTAAGCTCATCCCGTACTAAAACGACTGCCGCTGTCACGCTGGGATTATCGCACGGCAAGACCTCCACGTTCCTATCTGAAATTACCGATGGAAATGTGTCACGATCGTGGTCATATCGCAACAAGAAGACTGTTGCCGAGTGGCTAGAACCGGTATATGATGAAATACGTAAAGAGACGCTAAAGGAGCCATATTTGAGGTGCGATGAGTTTCACTGGCCGGTAAAGGGCGACAAGTCAGAGGTAAAAAATGGAGATGCCTAGGGTGCGGAACGATAGTTTCTACCGAAAAATCACCTGACGTACGGCTGGTCTGACGGATATGCCAGGTATGTCTAGGTTTGATCCCTCCTGTTCAACCACATGGCACATCACCACTAGTGCGTGCTTGCGTTGTGCCTTGCAATGCACCCCCTATCATAGTAGTTAATAAGGGGGGTTTTTCTGTACTGCATATATGGCAGGTCACCAGGATGCATCATGGGTACAGTTATGGAGAAAGAACTCACCAGACATACGCCAGCGAGTCGTATCTTGGAGAAAGCAGAACACCATTACACGAATACCACGTCCTAGCAGATTAGAACGGGCCCGCCGTCTAGGTTACAAGGCCAAACAGGGAATCGTTGTTGTCAGAATGCGGGTGGGTACTGGAGGCATGCGAAAGAAGAGGCCCCAGGGAGGTCGCAGGCCCAAGCATCTTGGTGTAACCAAGATAAAGGCTGCCATAAACATGCAGACGGTCGCCGAAAACAGGGTTCTGGAGAGATACCCCAACATGCGCCTGATGGGCTCATATTTTGTATACAAGGACGGCATACATTACTGGTTTGAGATCATACTAGCAGATATAATGCATCCCCGAATATACAAAGATCCCAGCATGAAGAAACGATTCTCCATAAGCTAGTCTTCCCTTAGCAGTTTTACAACCTTGCTCTCCATGTTGCCGGTCTGTCCAAAGGAGACATCCCTAAGTATACCATGCCGGTCAACCAGTATTGTAGAGGGGGTTCCCCGCAGTGCATACATCTCAAATGTTTTAGCCGAGTACTCCTTTGAGCGCATATAGTTTTTGACTCGTTGTATTATATCCTGGCGACGCGCCGGACTCTCATTGTCAAAGTCCGGAAGCTGGGCCTTTATGTACGCCATCACATGGTCATCATCTACCTGCCCACTGACCCGACTCAGATCATCCATGCCCAGCGGAAATGGTATCTTGTATGGAAGTGTGTCATTCTGTAGTTGCCCATACTGCTCTAGTGCCCGGCGGGTCTCACCTATAACGGTGCCATGCTCTGCTAGGGCGCGCAGATTCTCTAATGTATTCTTGTCGTAATCTTCAAAAGCAGTGGCTACACCCACTACACGAATCCCCTCGTCGACATACTGGTTGTATATGTTTATTGCCTCAGGTATGCCATATAGAAAACACCCCGGACAGTTCACCTGAAAGACCTCTACCAAAATGACATGATCCCTCTCATCAGCAAAGGTGGTTGGAAGTCCCTGCACCCACTCGGATATGGCCAACTCTGGAGCCTTTTCGCCAATCTCGGGCATACATCCTTTGATACATCTACCAATTAAATAGATATTGTGGTTGTGCTTACTTTCTGCCATAAACTGCCCTGGCTTGCCCCGGCCCGCTGCACATGGGAACGTTTTATTTTGGGAATTAATGATGAATGTTATTGAATAAGCGTTTTATTATAATCGGGATAGTGTTGGGCTCAATAATTGTGGCGGCATTCTTTGTGGGTTCACCCATGTTTGGGAACTTTGATCAGTTACGCTGATCTCAGGGCCGATTCAAAACCTGACAATATATCCTGTATGTCCTGATCAGAGAGGGCGGCCGTAACAGACACCCTGATTCGTGCCGAGCCATATGGCACAGTGGGATATCGTATGGCCCTAGCATATATGCCCAGAGAATATAATATCTCTGAGAATCTAACTGCCCTCTCCTCATCCCCGATTATTATTGGTATTATATGGGACTGCCTGCCGGAACACAATCCCAGTTCCTCCAGGCCCCGGCCCAGTCTGCGCACGTTACTGTATAGTCGCTGCCGGTGCGAATCTAGGTTCATCCCCAGTCGTCTTACGGTATTACATATGAGGCCCGCCGGCAGGGCCGATGTGTATATGAATGGCCTAGAGAGGTTCACCTGCATCTCTGCGACCTGATTACTGCCGGAGACATATCCGCCAAAGGCCCCAAGCCCCTTGCTCAGACTGCTCACAGTGGCATATATGGAGTCCTCCACCGATAACTCGGCCGCGGTCCCATGGCCATTCCCCACCACAAAGTCCCCATGTGCATCATCCAGCAGTATGAATGCATTATATTCTTCGGCTATCTCTACAATCTCCGGCAAGAGAGAGTAGTCGCCATCCATGCTGAATATACCCTCTGTGATTATAATTATATCGTCCGTATCAGTATCACGTATGTTGGCCCGCAGATCGTCCATATTATTATGGTCGAATATTCGAGTCCGGCCATCAGACAGTCGACAGGCATCTATTATACTAGCATGGTTTAGCCTGTCACTGAGTATAGTACAGTCTGATGCGCCCAAGGACGTAACCATCCCTAGTACCGCCATGTATCCGGTTGGATACACAAGGGCCCTCTCATCAGAACGGCGTGATGCCAGCATATCTTCAAGTGTGCCATATGATGTGTCGTTGCCGGATATTAATCTAGAACTAGACGAGTACTTACCAATCCTACCATCTAATGATATTCCCAGATAGTTATTGGAGCCTAGATTTATCATACTCCTTTCATTTATCGTAATGCGGGTTCCCATGGCCTGTACATTATTCAGACTGCGGTATGTGCCGTCTCTTCTTAGTTTATTCAGATGTGGTCCCATATGGGATAGGTTACGCTTCAAGTCCGGCGCGCTGTATCATAATCCTGTCACTCTCCGAGCTGTTTCCAGGCATGGTAAGATACCCGTTTGTGATGATGCCATTGGCGCCTCCCAGTAGGAGTGACTCACCAGAGTCGTCGGTGGCACGTTCCCGACCACCGGATATCTTAATGACAGAGTCCGGGAGTAGTAACCGCATTATAGCAAACATTCGGGCTATCTCGTATTTTGGCAGAGGAGTCTGCAGCTCCAGAGGGGTTCCGGGTATGGGTACCAGAATGTTTATGGTCACCTCTTCGGGACTTAGTTTTGTTATCTCCCAAGATAACTCCATTCTCTGCTCGCTGCTCTCGCCCAGTCCAATTATGCCGCCCGTGCACAGCTCCAAGCCTGCCTCCCGGGCAGTATTCAGTGTGTCTATTCTATCCTGAAATGTGTGGGTTGTACATATCTCTGGAAACTTGGATGGCGCCACCTCAAGGTTGTGATTGTACCGTTTTACACCAGCCTCCTGTAGGGCGCGGGCCTGCCGAATGGTAAGAAAGCCCAGACTGCACTCTACGGATATTCCCACCCTTTTGCGTATCTCCCGGACTATATCACATACTCGTTCAAACTCCCTAACTGGGGGCTCCCTCCAGGCCGCGACCAGACAGTATGATGAGGCGCCCTGCTTCTTTGCCTTTTGCGCATCAGAGAGTATCTGCTCTGATGGTGGAAGATTGTATGTCTCCATACCAGTGTCAAAGAATGCAGACTGACCACAGAATGAGCAGTCCTCGCTACATGCGTTCTTTTTTATGTTGTTGAGCTGCTCAACGTCTACAGACCTGCCCTGCACATCAATAGTCAGTCTGCCTGCGGCCTCTGCCAGCACATGTACGTATTCTTGGGGTATCTCAAATAGCATCCTTAGGTCGGCATATGGTATACGCTGCCTGTTGTATGCCATCATGTAGCATTTGTCAACTAGGTTCTGTATACCCTCCAACATACTGATTATAGTGTAATCAGAGTCCTTATAATTAATTTATTCAGGTATTTCTTCTGATGCAATCGTCGTTATGGTCTACTCTAGTGGAAAATTGACCTTACATTTCTTGCACATGCCACGCGTACCACCATATCTCTTGTCACGATAACAGAATATCCTTGTCCCACAGTGACTACAGTACAGTGCTGCCACAAAGCCTGTAGTGCTCGCTGCCAATATATAAGATAGTATTGTAAAGGTGTAATATGCGCATAGGAGTATCCCAGGGTCCCTTGGATGATTTGGCCGGTATTGTAAAGGATATCAGCGCCAGATACAGTTCCATAATGAGTAGTTGTGTGGCAATGACAGAGATACCTGTTATGCTCGGGGATGCCACCGTTACAAGACAGGCCACATTTGATCTTGGTCCCATAGAGCAGATGTTTGCCGGCATGCTAGGTAGTCTGCCGCGATGGAGTAGTGATGGGGTTACCACCACCAACAACGAGGATATACGACGCATATTTGTCAAGTTTCACACCATGGTGGGCAACTATATAATATCCGCCCACCTTTCCGTACAGTTCCATGTGCTCCTGTATTATAGGCCGGTCCAGCGCGTAATAGACTGCCAGATGGAGCTGTCCCGGATAATCGACAAGACCAAATCTGACGAGACCGAGTTTGCCAAAATAGCCAACAAGGCAATTGCAGAGAGGTTGACATCCACGTATGGCGAACTACATCCTCAGGAACTCTTTGAGAAGTTGTATCAGAATGATGAGCTTCGCCAGTACCTAGAGGATGAGGCTGGTGGTGTAAGGGGGGATGGTATGCGCAAACTAGACGAGCAGAAGACCAGTCTGTTCAACGAGCTGGACAGCCTCTTAATCGAGACATATCAGACCACGGATACGATGATAGATGATATGCGAATGGTGACCGGTGAGGAGGGGTATCTGTGCAGTTTTGATGTAGAGTATGTAAAGAGTGGAACCCGCCATTCAGTTCCCAGCAAAATATCGCCGCGTATAATCACACAGATACGCACCGAACTAGAGGACATACATCAGGCCTTATCATTATACATCTGAAGATTTATGCTGCAAAGACGCAGGACTCAGTATGTCTAAAAATATCTACACGCCAAGGGTAATGTAAGCAGGGCCGGGGCAGATGGCACCGGCCAAGACATATGAGACCGCCCAGTGTAGGTATGCATAAACTCTACTATTAAAATACGACATCATGTATACCGTATTACGTGGACATGGTATCCAAAATCTTTGATAGATTTGTCGTTAGCGGACGTGAAAAGACAATGACTGCAGGGCACCAGTATAGTATATACTCCATTTTAAAGATCATACCGTTTGATAAGCCGTTCTCGTTTCTGGATGTCGGGTGTGGAAGCGGTTGGCTGGTAAGGCATATAGCAGACAATCCATACTGCACACGGGCGGTAGGCATAGACAAAAGCAGTCTGATGATACAGAGTGCCAAGAAAAGGCAGAAGCATCCTCATGAGGAGTATTATGTCATGTCTCTGGATGAGTGGGAGTCGGGGCCATTTGATCTTGTGTTCTCAATGGAGTCGTTATATTATGCAGAGTCCGTCCCAGACTCCATATCAAAGATATACTCCATGTTGTCTGTAGGCGGCCGGTTTGCCTGCGGTACCGATTATTATGTTGAGAATCCAGATACAATACATTGGGCCGACGACATGCCCATAACCATGCACCTGTACTCTGAGTCCGAGTGGACGGGTATGTTTACAGAGTCCGGCTTTGATGTGTTTTACGGCAGGTCCAGGCAGTCGGACAGTCCCATTCGATGGAAGAGGGAACAGGGAACACTGTTTATTATTGGTACCAAGGATGCCCACACATAACGTGGTTTTTGATTAAAAAATTCAAATCAGATAAACAATTCTGGAACTTTGTCGCCACATATCCAAGACAGTCCCCGGGCATGTGTTTTTTTGTATACATGCGGGCAGACTAAAAGAACCCCCTAGCTCGCCAGTAGGAGTTCCATTATACGTGTTGCTGGCTCAAAGTGTGGTTTTGGTGTATAAAATGAAAAAGCGCCTCCAAAGAGAAGATAAGATATATTTATACATAATTCTACAGCTAGGCTGTGGTAGAAGTTACACTCGCAGTGGCCGCACTGGCCGGACTAGGCTCGTTCTGGGCACCGTGCATACTACCCATGATACCAGCATTTTTGGCATACATATCGGGAACCACGTTGGCAGACCTCAACAAGTCTTCAGGAGAGGTAGTTGTAGTTAATAGGGCTAGCATTGTACTAAATTCGGTATTCTTTGTGTTGGGATTCTCCGTGGTCTTTTCCATGATCGGGGTTGTTATAAACAGCACACTCATCGGGGTGGACGGAGAGTTTGTTGGTCTGTTAAATCAGGTAGGCGGGATTATAATAATTGGTTTTGGTGCATTCCTGATTCTCTCCACAAAGATAAACTCCCTGAACATGGAGAAGAAGTTTCTGGTGCGCCGGGAGAAGGCATCATATCCGCTGTCATTTGTGTTTGGTCTGGCCTTTGCAGTGGGCTGGACTCCGTGCGTGGGGCCGATACTGGGAACAATCCTTACACTCGCGGCCACAACCCCTGCAATCTCCTTTAACCTATTGTTGGTATACTCCCTAAGTCTTGGTATTCCATTTATAGTGATGGCCATATTCTTCTCAAGGTCTCAGAGAATAATCAGGGCCATGAGCCGACACCTGAAATATTACTCTGTGGTACTTGGCGCATTCATCATAATACTGGGCGTACTGGTGTATACCAACCAGCTAGCTTATTTAGCCAACTTTCCATTACTAAACGAGTTGATTGCGCTAGGGTGATTCATGGTGAGGGGTGAGATAAAGACTGCAGTGATATTAGGCGTGGCGATAGCCGTGGGTGTGGGTATTATGTCAGTTTATTTGGGTAGCATAGAGCAGGAGGATGTACCGGAGTTTGCAGTATCCCCCGTAGACAAGTCCGGCTTTCGGACGGCTCCGGAGATTGTGGGTATTGCAGAATATCTAAACACAACTCCTGAGGAGCTGGATGCCAAGATTGAGGATAGTGTTGTACTTTATGATATATGGACATATTCGTGTATAAACTGCATACGCACCCTGCCGTTTATAACCGCCTGGGATGAAAAGTACGCAGAACAGGGTCTGTTGATAATTGGAATACACAGTCCCGAGTTTGAGTTTGAGAAGGACCCTGAAAACGTGATGGCGGCCATGGTAAAGCACGGCATAGAGTATCCGGTAGTCATGGACAACGACATGGAGACTTGGAAGGCCTTTGAGAACAGATACTGGCCCCGCAAGTATATCGCAGACCATGAAGGATACATCAGGTATGATCACATAGGCGAGGGGGCATATCAGGAGACCGAGAGGATCATACAAGAGTTGCTAGCCGAGCGGTCCATGGCAATGCAGACAAGTATGCCCTCACAGGATTTGGTGGACCTAGAGTCCTTCCAGCACACATCATCCCGCACACCCGAACTATACCTTGGGTACCAGCTGGCGTTTGGGCGCTCTCAGTTGGGAAATGAAGAGGGCTTTCGTCCCAATCAGGCCGTCACATATGACAGCATACCCGAAACACCGGAGATACATAAATTTTACATGGTGGGCAAGTGGCAGAATGGTCCTGAGAGTATGAAGCTTGAATCAGATTCAGGCGAGATACACCTGCAATACTTTGCAAAGGAGGTGAACATAGTGACCGAGGGCGTGGGAACTATACATGTCTATCTTGATGGCGAGCCCATCACTGCCGAGCACCAAGGCTATAGTCTGAACGGCCATATATTGGATATAGCAGAGCCCGGGTTATACAACATAGTGGCATCCAATAGTGCGAATGTACACATGCTTGAGCTTCGAGTCATGACTCCGGGCATAGAGGTATTCACATATACCTTTGGCTAGTCAAAGACTGTCAAGAATATGATGTCGATATATTCTGTAGGTGTCATATCATGTGATGTATAGGCAAGTCCCGCATATCTGTCACCACATACACATGTCACCGTGGTAAATGAGGTGGCGGTTACATGTCGCTTTTTTATCCATAACAGGAACTATACATGTACTCATGATAACTGATTACTGGAATGACAATAATAGAAAGGGTGAACGATTCTCAAACATACTAAAACGCAAAAACCACGATACGTTAACTCCCAGAAAGATAGAGGAGGCACAAAGGACATTGGAGATTCCCATAACCCGCTTGGAGGAGATTGATGAAAAACTGCGCATGAAGGAAGAGCAGATATTTGAGCGCATAGTAGCGGCGCAGCGGATACGTAACGAGCAGTACGCAGAGATGTATGCCAATGAGTTATGCCATGTCCGCAAGATGAAGACCATGGTAACCACGGCAAAGCTCTCCATGGAGCAGGTAAAGCTGCGCCTCAATACCGTCTCGGAGCTTGGAGATGTGGTGGTAACACTAAGTCCATGCATGTCCATAATACGAGACCTAGGACCCACCATAGCAGGCATGGTACCCGAGGCATCCAACGCCATGCAGGATCTGTCAGACATAATGGGTGACATGATGAGTGAGTCGCGCATAAAGTCAGAAGAGATGCTTGCCCCCAGCATGCCCCGAAACCAAGAGGCCATGGACATAATGGACGAGGCACAATGCACACTGACCCGTCAGGCCCAGGCAGCCATACCGCCCATACCACAGGATCTGCTATCAGAGCCCAATGTCATGCCAGTCCAAGTAGTCCAACCGGAGCCAACAGAGCGCCAGGGCGAGCTAGCGTAGCTAGCCCGATATTTCATTTAGTCTCTTTTTAATGCGAGATATTGTAGGATAGCTGTATCCGCGCCGCCTATACTCGGATATCATAATTTTCCAATTATCCAGGCGCCATCTAGCCTGCTCGGAGGTTAATGCATGCACCTCCGTGTTGATTATTCCCTTACGGCCCACGTTCAGTGTACCTGAATTTTGTCTATGCCATCTGGCCTGAACAAAACCTAGTCCCGACAGTACTATATCGATTGGCAGCTCATCTAGATACTCCCGCAGCCGTACTATATCATCAGGTGTTGCTGTTGATGGTACTTTTACGCTGATACTCTTCCTTGACATGTATATGCAAAAGATGAGGCATCTTAATATTATTGCGTGGACTGAAACTGCCAGCTCATAAACACGTAACGTCAATGCCATGTTTTTAGACGTTGTAGTGTATACAGGATTGACGTTTTATATACAGCCATATGCGATTACCACTCTTGTATTGGAGTCTCTCACAACCCCATGCACATAATTTAATCCGTCCTTACTTTCTGCTGTAAAATATTGCATTATAACAAAAGTGTGTAACTTGTGGTTAGTTTAATAATGCATATATTAGCTGACACTAATAATGAACAAAAAAATACTACTTGGAATAGTATTGATGGGTGTCATGATCATGGTCCCAATGGCACAGTCTGCATATGCGATAACAACAATCCCCGACTGGATAAAATTGGTTGCCGGTTCCTGGGCGGAGGGCGATACTTCTGATGAGGAGTTTGTTGAAGCCATTGAGTATCTGATAGGTACCGAGATTATACATGTCACACCTGTTGCCAATGCCGAATCGCTTACAATAGGTTTCATACCTGTTGAGAAGGCCGAGGAGCTTACTCCCAAGGCCGAGGCCCTTCAGGAGTATCTAGAGGATGCACTTGGCATACCAGTAGAGATATCAATTCCAACCAACTATGAGACCATAATAGAGGGTCTTCGGTTTGGACATATTGATGCTGCATTTATGGATACAGGTCCCGGCTGGATAGCTCATCAGTTGTCCGGAGCCGAGGTTGTCATGGCAGAAGTCAAGAGTAATGGTGAGATAGCCTATCAGGCTACAGTCTGGGTACGTGCAGACAACACCGACATCAACTCGATTGAGGACACATTAGGCAAAAAGGTAGCATTCACCAGTCAGACAGGCTCATCCGGCTTTGTCAGACCGTTTGGATCCTTGGTGGCCAACGGACATGTTGATGTCAATGGAGATGATGTAATAGCCCTGAATGAGGCAATGACTAGTGCCTTTGAAGCACACACATTCGCGGGTGGCTACTCTGCAGCCCTGGCCCTTTTGGTATCAGGTGAGGTAGACGTTGCGTTTGGTTCAGACATTGCACCTCAGTTATACCTGACTCCCGAAGAGCAGGGAATAATAAAGGCCGCCACTACCCTAGGCCCCGTGCCATCACATGTAGTCGTAGTAAGTGATACAATGTCCACAAATACTCAGAATGCACTGGTGAATGCCTTGATTGGTTTGAACTATGATGCACATAATGATATTCTACGTGATTTGTATGGAGCTCAGGCCTTGCTGCCCACAACAACTACGTTGCACATTGGCTCATTTGGTGATTATCTAGATGCCCTACCAGGTCTGTCCCAGGCCATACTAGACAAGAAAGACTTTAGATGAATACCTGTTTTTGTTTTTATTTCGATATGGTGGTGCTAGAACCAGAATGCATGAGGCAGCGGGTCTTCTGCGCGACCCAGAAATCACGATATAACATAGTTATAATAGATAAGCCATACAGGGATCAATTATGAGTTCTGCGGATACGCCGTCGATTGTACGAATGAGTGGTGTCTGGGCATCATACAAGAAAAAAACCACTACACTACAAAATATAGACATGGAGATAAAGGTTGGAGACTCCCACGCAATAGTAGGTCCATCGGGGGCCGGCAAATCCACGCTGCTAAAACTTATAAATGGAACCATGATGCCCAGTCGGGGCACCATACTGGTTGACAATCACAGGCCGGATCAGCGCGACAGTGTATTTCGATCCAAAATGGCTAGGATAGGATACATACCCCAATCGCTGGGGCTGGTACGAAACTCTACGGTTCTAGATAATGTTATGATGGGCGCCCTATCAAGGCTGGGCGGCCTACAGTCACTGCTCAAGAGGTATCCGGACAGCGAGGTGGATGCTGGCCACAAGGTACTGGAGCAGGTGGGCCTCTCTGACAAGGTCGACCGCAATGTGTATACCCTGAGTGGGGGGGAGCGGCGGCGGGTAGCCATAGCTAGGGCATTTATGCAGAGACCAAAGATACTACTGGCCGATGAGATGATCTCAGAGTTGGACACAACAACCTCCCGAATCATGATGAACATGGTAAGGGATGAGCAGAAGAGAACCGAGCTAACCGTCATCATGATACATCACGACATAGAGCTGGCAACCGAGTTTGCCAATACGATTAGTCTGATCAAAGGCGGCCAGAAAGTGCTGGAGTTGGGCAACAGCAAGAATACAATAACAAATTTCAGTATAGGAGAGTCCGTTCAGTCAGGCAATGCATAATGACCCCAAAGAACAATATTGTAATCGGCATAGTGGGGGCGCTCATAGTAGTGGCATCATGGAATGTAGGCGCCGACCCAGCAGAGTTTGTTGATGGCATACCAAATCTAGGCATTGTGATGGAGGAGGTAGTAGAGGAGATATCTGATGTGGATGAGCGCATGATAGACAGGGCACTGTGGTCCATGCTGGAGACAATACAGATGGCGTTTGTTGGTACCTTTGTAGGATATGCCCTAGCATTTCCCATGAGTCTGCTGGCATCAAGAAACCTGGCCTCCAAGTGGGTGTATGTTCCCATAAGGATCGTGCTGGCAGGAATACGCACGTTTCCATCCATACTGTGGGCAATACTCTTTGTAATAATGGTAGGGCCCGGACCATTTGCAGGTATACTGGCCATAACCATGTATACGCTGGGCTTTGTAGCAAAACTACAGTATGAATCCATGGAGACTGTGGATGCAGACCCCATGGATGCAGCCAGCGCAATAGGCATGAGCAAGCTGCAGCTTATACGGCATGTTGTAATGCCCGAGTCGGCATCACACCTCTTTAGCCATCTACTGTACATGTTCGATTACAATGTACGCCAGACCAGCATACTGGGCCTTGTGGGGGCCGGAGGCATAGGATTCTACATAATAACACACATCAAATTCTTTCAGTACGGCAAGGCGGCCTTCTTTATGCTGGTCGTATTGCTGACGGTACTGGCAGTCGACCTGATAAGCGTCAAGCTCAGAGACAGATATGTGGTAAAGTCACAACGGGGAGTAGTTGACGCTGCCCACTAGAATGATTATGTGGTGATGATATCTAGTCTGCCGGCCTCTGCGGCGCTGTTTATCTCCCGGCCAATACGCCTACCCATGCTAATGGACTCGTTGAACAATAGGTCATAGTATGGCGAGCCGTTCATGTATATGTTGGTGCCCGCCACTATCCGTGCAGAGAACTCAAAAGCGCTGAACCGGGCATCGGCATCATATACACCTTCTATGCAGAATGGTCCGTTCATACCCGGACTTGCCAGTCTCCTGGCGGCATCCACAAATCTCTCGGCCATCTTGTATGCCTCATCTAGCAGTGACTCCCGGAGAACAAGGGGGCTGTTCCCTATGACGTTGAAGGAGGGCGTATTGGAGATGACTTGGTTTGATGCCGGTATGCGGGATATGCCCTCTATATCGGATTCGTGACGCTGGTCGCACCCAAAGAACTCTACCTCATCACGTATCGGAGAGTAAAAGAACTGTAGGTATGCCAAAACTCCGGATATGTACCTTTGTATGTACAGGGGCTCGCTTGCCGATAGCACCCCATCTGCTATAAGAGACTGCCGGCGCGTATGATACTCTTGTGTGTTTGATGCCATAAAGTAGCCCTTGCCACCGGCTGCGCCCTGCCGCTTTACAATCACCATGTCGTCTATGTCGTCCGGAGAATTTACGGTGTCCGGAACGGGCAGGTCCGCCTCCCTCATCATCTGCTCCTTGAGGTCACGGTCAGACTCCCACTTCAGTATGTATTTATTTCCAAACATTGGTACTTTGATACCCTCTATATCCTCACTGCCCAGCTGGGATATCAACGTGCCGTGTGGTATCAGTATGGTGTTCTGTATCTCAGAGGCGCACGGTTCGTTTAGTATATCGGCAAAGGAGTCCACCGGTACTATTTTGTCTATGAATGAAAATCTGCGATACAGGCTCATTCGTCGCTTCTCACACACCAACAGTGTGTTGAGCCCCTCATCCTTCGCGCCCTTTAAGAGTTGCATTGCGCAGTGGGAACCCAAGGTAGATACGGTAACCATTATCGTTCTGTATTTTGTAATGGGCCTTTTATGAACCGTTGGTTAGGGCCGTGTACGCATCATCTATAATATCCACAGAGATCAGATGGTGAATACTCTCTGGCGTGTGGTCTAGTACGAACTTGTGTGGTGTTACATTGGGGGATATTGTACCCTCACTATGTTTTATGGCATAGATGGCTAATGCATTGGATACGACAACTAGTACTCTCTCACGCTGAGTTAGTGCCATGATACAGGCATGTCTATAGGCTGTAATGTATTATATGAAATTGGTAGTACCGCATAATCTGTGTTGTGGTGCGCCTTTGCATCATAATCATCGTAATTATGCGTGTAATCATCCCAGTAGGCATACCCCACCCAGGCTCCCACCAGCACTATGGTGGCTATTACCAACGCCTCCAAGACTACCATTACTAATAGCGTCAACTGACCAAATAATAATTAAACTGATTACGTGGTCCATTTGAGAACAGTCTAGATTATTTTTATACTGCCGGTCCCGTTGGGCTCAAATATATCTGCGAAGCAGTACTTCACCCATGTATAATTTTTTTGTTTGATATAATTAGCCTGCTAGCTGGCGCACCATTCTGCCACCACTATACAGCAAGTGTATGATATGGGCACGGCGCCCAACTATACGTAACGCATTTAAATACAAAAATCGGGATTTCAAGTCATGGAATATATGACAAAGTATCCAAAGACGGTATCCATGGTTGATGGTGTACGCCGGCGCATTGGAATTGATGCTCAGGAAGGACTTGAACAGTTGCATGTAGTGGTGCAGAATAGTTTTGAGGAGTTGAGCCGCATATTCTCCAAGGAGGGTTTTACCCGGGTGAAGTTTGAGCACAAGCAGCCCAACCAGCTGGGGAGGGGCTTTAACCTGAAACTAAAGAAGCCCTGGGAGCTGCATGTGCGCATGGTGCAGATGAAGGAGGGCCTCATCGGCATACATGCAGAGGTCGAAGTCTCAAGAGACTATCTTCAACATCTATTCAGTCAGAGGACGCCTGTCATATACGAGATACAAGATATGCTAAACAGGTACAATATCGACCACAGGGTCTGGAACAACAGTATAAAGAGATACGTGCGCTCCATATATGATGATTACAAGGTAAGACTATCCACGCCCAGCATACCCGTGCTGGCATGGAAGCCCATGTTGTTTGTCATAGGCACAACAGGCATATTCTACCTGTGGAAGTATGTGCATACACTCTAAACGCCCAATGTCTCGGCCTTTGTCAGTTCCAGATACACCTTGTCGCCCACCGAGAGTCCCATATCACGGTACTCACGCATATCCATCTTTATCTGAGTCAGTCCCGTAGGGTTGCCCATGCCGGCAAACATCTTGTTTATGTCTTTGAGCATGTCATTCATGTTGGTAAACTCCATCATCTTGGGCTGCTGCCCAAAGGGCGACATGGGTGAGATATTACCCTCATTTACATCCTTGAGTGAGGATAAGGAGACTACTACGTAGGGGGCGCCATCAGGGGCTGCATCTATGCTCTTTACAACAAACTCCTTCTTCATGACACTCTAATTGTAATCTGCAATATATATTTGGCACTGATATTATACTGTAATGGTACAGGCAGTATTTCGATACTATGGTATATCTCCCTGGGAGGTTGAGGTCTTGTATGGCTATTTTAGATCTCATTTTGATGTCGTACAGGATGAGATAGAGCCCGATGATGTCGACTTTGTCAGCAAACTGTCGCTCCACATACCGGTGGCATTCAGTGAGGAGTTCTTTGCATGGTTCGACTTTAGGCGCTGGGAGAAGGTAAAGTCGCTTTTCAAGGAGATAAAGAGGAGGCGGGGTTCAGGCAATGCACTAAAGATTAACCTGATATTTATCGGGGAGCCCTCTATCACCTTTACCATGGACTCGGAAGACAGGCAGTGGTTTGACAACTCTGTGGAAAAGATGGATTTTGTGCTGGAGCTGCTTCCATATCATCTAGACAGGGAGAAGATTCCACCCGGCACCACCAACATATCGTATCGCTTTGACTCAAGAACCATCAGATGGCGGCTGCACAGGGCCATTGCCGATAAAGAGTATATGTTCCGGGGAGATGGCTGGGCGCCCATCGAAGAGTGAGTGACATTCATGATGGATGTTAATCGGGCCATATTGGATGCAAGCGCCTTTTATGCAGGCATACCCTTTGGTTCACTGGAGCCCTACTGTACTACACCTCAGGTGTATGATGAGATATCCCACATCAAAAAAGAGCAGAATGCCATATCCACACTGATGGATTTGGGTAGGCTTGTCATATACTCGCCGGACGACACCTACACGCAACAGGTACTAGATCTTGCACAAGAGACTGGTGATGTGCCACAGCTCTCGGATGCGGATGTATCAGTGATAGCGCTGGCCCTGCAGAACAGGCAGGGCATAATAACCGACGACTATGCAGTGTCCAATACTGCCAGGCACCTAGGACTGTCAGTGTCTCCGGTTATGACAAAGGGGATAAGGACGGTTGGTAGATGGATGTATAGATGTGCCGCATGCCGCATGCAGCGGCCACCGGGACAGAACTGCAACATATGCGGCAGCGTGCTGCGCAGAAGACTGGTACGTAGAAACTAGAATCCCATCTTGCTCATCTGTCGAAGGCCCCTCTTTTTGAGTCGTACGAATACGGCCCTCTTGTCGTGTTTTTTGATTGTTATGGTTTCGTTGAATTCCGCATACTTTATCACTTGAGCATCCATCACAATACTACAGTCGTGGGATGGTATTATCTCGATTATATCATCAGGGACGACTATGGATGCCAGTCTATACATGGGAGCCACGGGAGTGATTATCAACACATCAAGACTCTCGTGTAGTATGGGTCCGCCAAGAGAGAAGGAGTGGCCTGTGGAGCCGCTAGGTGTGGATATCATTACGCCATCCATCTTTTGTGTTACCGTGTCATTTTGAAATTTTATCATCATGTTTGCAGTGCGGGTAAGGTTGGATCTGGTGATGTATATCTCGTTAAGGGCGGGTGGAAACTCCTCTCCATTATACGATGCCACCACCCGGATTCGTTTCTCAAGTATTATGTTGTCGGATTCCATCTGAGATATGGCTTGGGGGAGCTGTTCCAGTGTAATCTCAGATAGTATTCCGCGGTTTCCCCCAACGTTGATTGTGAGTATGGGTGTCTCATCCGAGAGGTGCCGCAGTGTGCGCAGTGTAGTACCGTCTCCACCCAGTGTTATTGCCAGGTCCAGCCCTGCATCTCCCAAGTCCTCAATCGCTTCTAGGGGTATGGCACCATTCACGGATATCGGCGAGAGTACGTATACGCGGCACCCACGCTGCAGAAATGTGTTGGCCACATCACGGGCCGCCACTTCCGCCTCCGCAGATCCGAATTTAGCTCCGATTACAATCTTCTCTATCTTCAACTGAGATGTAGTTGCAATACATCATTTAAAAATGGCAGGATGGTTTCCGCATGTATCAATATAACATGAATAAAGCTTCGAGCGGGATCCGAACCCGCGACCTTTACCTTACCAAGGTAACGCTCTACCAGGCTGAGCTATCGAAGCGTGGAATAATTCAACTCAAAATCCTTATAACTCTTTTATTTTGTAAGGTGAAAAAGGGGGCTGGGAAGAAACGCTGACCTAAACATGATTGGGAAAGTGCTGACCCAGAGTGGGAAGAAATGCTGACCTGACCTATATTTCCACTCTGACCACCATTTCCACTCCGCTAATTTGACCTAGATTTCCACTCCAAACATAAACTACCCCAATACTGAATAAAAGGTAACAGCTCTGCAATGGGAAGTTAGGTATGGAAAGGCTAAATGTTCTGAAGAACTGAGTGTTTTATGTACGCATGATGTTTGGTGGATACTGGGGCATA
>VXON01000157.1 GCA_009840065.1 Cenarchaeum sp. SB0662_bin_33
GAGTTGTGCAGGGTTATCGGTCCGGCTCCGGCCTCCGATAATTAGGAATATTACAATAGGAATTTTTCATACAATTGGGTATTCTGCGCACGTATTATTAACCACATTTACGAGTTTAATTTTGGCTGATCGTATTGTGAAAAAAGCTTGGTTCATACTCGTGTATTATGAGATTTGTTTTGACAAAATAGTGGGCGGCTCGTGTGTTATACACTCAGCATCTCATTTGTGCATGGAACTATATACAACTCATGATCGGCGCGGTTTTGCAGACCTCACGCCATCACGCATGACCGGCAGGGTCGGGATTTTGTTAGTTTCACATATCAAAAATTGTATCTTGGGAGTCCTTGGTGCCGGTTGGTATTTTTTTATATTACGTTACGCAGTCCCGTTCCTTATCTTTTGCAGTATCGTCTGATGGTGATTACATAGTCTGCCAGACTCTATCTGTGAGTGCAACAGGTCCCTCTGCCAGTGCGCGTTATATAATATGCAGTCTTTATCCATACAGAAGGCCTCACCGCTAGTATAGTAAAAGATGCACTGCATACAGTATCCCCGTATTACCTGATCAAGCCTAGTTTTGTCATCATATGTGAGGAACTGTCCATCGTACTGTGTCAGGTCATGGCCGGTCATCAAATCTACATAATATTCACGACTTTTGGCGGGAGCCTCTATTATTCCGGGTATGGATATCATCGATGGGTTGGCTAGTATTACGGAGCGGGCATGATATCTGTTATCAGAGTTGTCATACGTGCATACAAGTAGGTCGGTGAATATTATATGAAGTGCTCCGTTACGATGCCGTACACCGGCCCCTAGGATATCCAGCATACAATACCCATCATATAGATGATGCCCATCACGAATGATGGGATTCATATTGCTATGTAATTGATGAGGCCTGTAGATATTACCTATGGCGCATGCACCCATCTCATACTGGTTATAATCCAGATATAACTTTGTACATGAAATTCCAAATGTCCTACTCAGGTATGATGCTAGGTCATCTGCGTTTATGCCGCTGCACCCATACAGGTATATGCACGATACCCTCACTGTATGGCTTCCTTCAGCTTGGCAGCAGCCACCTCGGCGGCCTTTTTACCAGAGAACAGCATGGAGCCAAATGTCGGTCCCATGCGAGCCAAGCCATGCGTTTCTGTAACAGACATGCCGGCCGCTATCAGACCGGGAAATACCTCGCCGGTCTTGTGTACGACATGCTCCTCACCCTCATCCACATACATTGGGTTCATCCCTTTCCACTCCACCAGTCCCCGGTCCACCAGACGCTTTACGGCTACCGAGTCATGGCCGGAGGCATCAATTATCACCTTGGCTTCCAAGGCAACGGGGTCCACACATGTAATATTGCGCGGCAGTGCCGAGACCGGCATCCAGTTTACCACTATACCCGCGACGCGGCCATTCTTTAGCACAAGATCATCAAACTTTGTCAGGTTAAGGAATTTTACACCGGCATCGCATGCCGCGGCTATTAGTTTTGATACGGCGTGGGGTCCGGGAGTAAGATATAGTCCCTCACGTACCTTCTTGTATGGAACGCCTAGTTCATCCCAAACCTTCTGTGCAGGTTCCCGTACAGTGACCGGATTCATCATATAGCCTCCAAGCCAGAACCCGCCTCCCAGATAGTTATTCTGCTCTATCACCAAGACCCGGAGTCCCATATTGGCAAGCTCGCGACTGGCCGTCAGCCCCGCCGGACCGGCACCAATTATTATAACATCCGATACACTCCTATCCATCAATACTTCATGAAACTCTGTTGCTATCGCCCTTGTAATCTCCGCCTCACTGACATTGGTGAATATCTTTTCGGGTTCTGACTTTAGCATGACTACACAACGGAGTTAGCCCATTAATAGTTTGGGATGCTGTATTTAACAGGGTTCGTGGGCCGCTTGGATTTCAATCAGGATTCAGTGTCCGATGGTGTCGGCATGATGCCCACACGTAAAGGGTAATTTTTGTTTGGAGAAACAGGCATAACCGAGCCAAGTACCAATTTTACAATTGTATGGAACCACATATGCACCATGCAATATTCGTAACTGCTTTGCTTTTTGAATAGCCAATTCAATACCAAAAAATCGTTTAAAACACCCATTATTAAAAAACCATTAATTTCACGCGTCATCGATTCTACGTATATCAAAAAACAAGACACACTCCAAAGAGATATAAATTAATCTGTAATTTATAAAACGTGATTAGACAGAATGGTGTGTGGTTGTCACATATGCCAGAAACATATTCAAGCACAAACACGTTTGAATTTCACAATACTGCCGCCAAAATTCTTTAAAGAATAAATAATGTAGCAAAAATGGATTTGCCGTCCGCCATACCAGATAATGTTTCACCATACAATTTCTACGAATCATATGTCATCGCAGGTGATGGCATATGAGCAGTATTGGATTAATGGTATAAACCAAGCTTTTTTCACAATATAATCAGCCAAAATTGAACTCGTAAATGTGGTTAATGATACGTGCGCAGAATACCCAATTGTGTAACAAACTTCCTATTGTAATAT
>VXON01000120.1:0-240 GCA_009840065.1 Cenarchaeum sp. SB0662_bin_33
CATGTCCTCCATGTTCGCCAACGCCCGCTCATTCAACGGCGACATCTCAGACTGGGACGTCTCGTCGGTGACGGATATGTCATCCATATTCGCCCACACTCATGCCTTTAATCAACCCCTCAATGATTGGGATGTATCGTCTGTAACCCACATGTCCGCCACATTCTTTGATGCCATTTCCTTTGATCAACCCCTCAATGACTGGGATGTATCGTCTGTAGTAGATACATCCTCCATGTT
>VXON01000120.1:340-2541 GCA_009840065.1 Cenarchaeum sp. SB0662_bin_33
TCAACCCCTCAATGACTGGGATGTATCGTCTGTAGTAGATACATCCTCCATGTTTCATGATGCCATTTCCTTTAATCAACCCCTCAATGACTGGGATGTATCGTCTGTAGTAGATACATCCTCCATGTTTTCCCGTGCCGTCTCCTTCGATCAGGATCTTGATGAGTGGGATGTCTCTAACGCTAGATTCATGATCGGTATGTTCGCCATTGCGCACAACTTCAATGGCAACATCACTACGTGGGATGTCTCGTCGGCACAGGATACATCCTCCATGTTTGCCGTTACCCTTCACTTTAGCCAGCCCCTCAATGACTGGGATGTATCTAACGTCGTCGATATGTCCAATATGTTCTCTGGCGCAGCTGAATTCAACCAGCCCCTCAATGACTGGGATGTATCTAACGTCGTCGATATGTTCCATATGTTCTCTGGCGCAGCTGAATTCAACCAGCCCCTCAATGACTGGAACACCTCATCTGTAACCAATATGGATCGTATGTTTCTTTATGCTGATAACTTTAACGGCAACATCACTACGTGGGATGTCTCGTCGGTCACGGATATGTCACACATGTTCCGTTACGCAGCTGAATTCAACCAGCCCCTCAATGACTGGAATACATCATCTGTCATCTACATGAAGGGTATGTTCCGCGGTTCCTCCTTTAACCACCCACTTGACTCTTGGGATGTCTCATCTGCCGTCGTTATGAATAGCATGTTCCCTAGTTCCAATTTTGAACAAGATCTGGGTAACTGGTATATAGTGTTGGGCGATACTAGTGTGGATAGCGGCGACACCCTAGTCACTACCATCACGGCCCAAAATAGTTTCCTTGACCGGCAGAATCCCAAATACAGTGTTGCGCCGGATGGTGATGGGAATTTGTTCTTTATGGACGGGAACATCCTCCGGTCCACCTCTGGCGAATACACAAAACCACACTACAACATAACCATTGTTGCTACCAATGGTTTTGTTACACATAGCTTCAAGGACGTGGTTATCACTGTGATACAGCCACAGTAGGCACACAGTGAAAGTGAGTAAATGTAAAGATATGTAGATAATCATATGCTTCGAACACTCAGTGGTGAATGGGGCGAATCTAGATACATCTTTTGTGTACACCGGTTATCCAAATATCCCTTTGTAGCCACCTGCTTGCCACCATTATAAAAAAAGGTGACAAAAATAAAACAAGTATTGGAATCGATACAGGAAAAAGACCATACAAAGTTTGTGTCATGGACTAGGATGGTAACAAACTGCTACAAATGGGGTTGGTACGTAATTCTCTACTATCCATCAGTGTTGCTTAAGGCAATCATGCATTATATTCAGACCATCCTCACAACAGTCTGCGGGTGTGTGGTCGTGGCAAAGTTCCGCCGGCCGAAGAATACGAAAGATGCGCAATCCACCAACAGTTAACGCACAAAGACCCTCTTATCAATATGTTTTTATAGGTGGAGTATGGCCAAAGTTATAACTTGAGATATCTATACACAGTATGTGTTATTGTGCTGGGAATTGCAGCGTGTACAGCAGCACACGTAACGTTCGCAGGCTCTCAAGCTATGGCTCAGGAAGCAATGGAAAATGATAGTGAGACTGAACTAATTATGGCAGATGTTGAGGACCGATTTATCACCACTTGGGAGATTATGCACAGCGGTGATTTTATTACCATTCCAGTGGGCGGAGCAACCGGCAGCTACATCGTTGACTGGGGAGATGGAGTAGTCACCATGCATGAGGGCGATGCCATGCACGTATATGATGCTCCCGGGACCTACACTGTGCAGGTGTCTGGTGACTTTACCCGAATCTCACTAGGCGATGATCCCGTCAGCGCCTCCATGCTGCGTTCTATTGATCAGTGGGGCGCCATCCAATGGACTAGTATGAAATCGGCGTTTGAGGGAGCATCCAACATGGTGTATAATGCAACTGATATCCCTGACCTATCCGGAGTCACCGACATGTCCTTCATGTTCTTTCGTGCCTCCTCATTCAACGGCGACATATCTGATTGGGATGTCTCATTAGTACAGGACATGTCCTACACATTCACCTACGCCTCCTCATTCAACGGCGATATATCTGATTGGGATGTCTCATCTGTCACCGACATGTTCCTTATGTTATCTGGTACCTCCTTCAACCAGGATATAGGCTCCTGGGATGTCTCATC
>VXON01000140.1 GCA_009840065.1 Cenarchaeum sp. SB0662_bin_33
GATAGGGGCCATACTGGACCGACAAGTACCCAACTTCAAAAAGCAAAACACTTTCTGTCTTTGCAGAAGGAATCAATGCGAGTATCTGAAGCAGCAGCCTTCCTGGGTTTGATACGCGTTGTCGGAGACGCATGTTTTGGTTTGGAACCATAACTGTAAGAGTTTGTAGCCGCCGTGCCATCTGTACCATCCATTTTAAAACATGAAAACGAATCAGGCGGGCCCGAAGGGCTTCGATCCCTCGACCATTGGATTAGAAGTCCAACACTCTATCCATACTGAGCTACGGGCCCGTTTCAAAAACGGTCAATTACCATTTTAAGGGTTTTTCTGAGTTGTTCCTAGCCATCTTGAACAGATACTGTTGTGCATAACCGGCGTATGGCCCCAACCTATCCCTCACATCATCATGCAATATATCATACTGTCGTGTCGTATGCGGCGCGGTGCCATCCCCTATGCCGTAATGCTCGTGCATGACACGAATAATCCAACGGTCTAGAGGAACTGTTTCTAGGTGGCCGCAGCTAAACAGCAGTATGCAGTCTGCGACCTTGCGGCCCACGCCCGGCATCTCACATAATGTGCCTTGCGCCTCCTTGTATGACATTCTATCTATACCATCACACAAACCATCACGTATGGCCGCTGATGCCCCCTGTATGTGTTGGGCCCTATATCCCACACCGCACTCTCTAATGTGGTGTGTATCTGTCCCGGCCAGAACAGCGGGGGTTGGAAATAAACAAAATGCTATATCATCGTATGCCGTCTTATCTCCAAACCTGTGGCATATATCCTGTAGATTTCTTCGAATCCGTGGTATGTTGGAGTTGGCCGAAACTATAAAGGATATCACACACTGAAAGAGGTTCTGATTTGTAATCCGCAGGCCCTCATATCTATGAATTAACTCTGTTAGTAACGGGTCTTGAGCAAATGACTCATGCATTCTATCTATGTCATCGCCGCATCGAAAAAAGTCTGTTATTGTACGGGTGGCATCTATCACGCCTGTATCATCTACCTTTAGTATATTCTGTCCATCTATAACATACCAGAATACACCTACATGCCTCCACAGGAACACCTGTCCGCTGGATAATGTGCCGGGCACATCAATCATATCATATCATACTACACAGTTACGGTTTGGGATAATTCACCGGCAAATGCTTTGAGCCCAAACCTTTCCTGTATCTGTTGTGCAAACGTCGTGCACGCCTCGGCATCTCCATGTACGGTCATCACCTGGGGGTCTCCTTCTATATTTTTAATCATACCAAACAAGTCCCTGCTGTCCGAATGCCCCGAGAACTCGAACTGCCGCACTGCCGCGGCCACATGACTGTCCCGGCCATCCATGGTAACCACACCCTCGTCTAAGAGGCGCTTGCCGGGGGTGTTCTCGCCCTGATATGACACCATGGCTATTCCGTTCTTTTTGTCTAGTGCCAGTTCCTGTAGATAGAATACGGCATTTCCTCCCACCAGCATACCTGCCGGCGATATTATGACACAGGGATCCTTGGTGGCGTTCTTACGATCCTTGTGATGCCTAACTGAATGCGCACTCTTGATTGCATCACGAAACGTATCCGGGTCCCTGTGAAATTCGGGATACCTCAGGAGTATCTCGTTGACCTTGAGAGCCATACCATCCATCACAATCTTGTGCTTAAAGCCATGCGCCCTCAGCACGCATAACATCTCCTGCGATCTTTCGACTGAGAATGATGGTATGAACAGCCTGCCGCCGTTGTCAATTATCTCATTGGCAAAATCTATCAGGGCCCTCTCGGACTCTTCTCGGGGCGCCTGCTCTGATTGTGAATATGTACTCTCTGTTATCAGCAGGTCTATGGGTCCAATGTCTAGGTCCGCTGGCCCTAGCAATCTGGAACCGGGTACCTTGATATCGCCGGTATAAAAGAGAGTCTTGCCCCCCGCCTTCATGAGTATGGTACTTCCACCAATTACATGGCCTGACTGGCGCAGCTCAAAGGAGATTGGGCCCACCCTGACGGTATCGCCATACGGCACATCCTTGGCACTGCGCATCATATTGTACAAATGATTTGCGTAAAAGGGGTACTCTCTTCTCTGTAGTTTTAACATGTCTGTAATTAATAATTCGGTGAGATCAAATGTGGGCGATGTTGCAAATATCTCCACGTTTCCGGTGTTATACAGGGACGGCATAAACCCCGAGTGGTCTAGGTGTGCATGCGTAATTATTGCCCCGTTCAAATCCCTGGACTGTACCTGTATGGGAAACTTTGGCGGCTCGCCCCTTCGCTCAAACATCACGCCATAGTCCATCAGTACCTTGGTATTCTCCTCTTCCACTAGGAATCCCGAACGTCCCACCTCGCCTGCGGCTCCTAGTACCGTAACATTCAAGAATTAATCATCGGTTTGGGTGATTATATACGTATTGGAATTTTGAATTTGTGATACCATCTGATGTCGTTATGTACATACTCAACCCCCTCTGATGCGGATACGTTAGATTTTACCTATGCATG
>VXON01000060.1 GCA_009840065.1 Cenarchaeum sp. SB0662_bin_33
CATCTAAAAGAAATTTATAAAATAAGATTTAAATGCAAACAGTAGGCTTGAGAGTTAAAAATAAAAATAGACGAAAAAGATACAATAAAAAAGGCCATACCATGGACTATCTAAAGCAAAAATTGCCTAAGTATGCCAAGCATATGAACAAGAAAAGCAGTACTTGGTCAGGCTAGCATCACATCCCTGCACAAAACACAATCTTTTTCTTAGAATATAGACCCGGCCATGACTCAATATTTTTTTACAAAGTATTTGGTTTAATTGTAGCTGATCATACTGTACAAAAATCTTTGTTCATACAATATGTTTTTATCATATTTTATTATATAATTATAGTATGCTACGAGATTTAGAATTAAAAATAGGATACGATAGCGAGTCCGATAACATAGTGGAAGATTTTTTTATTCCGTGTATACAAAACTGCACAATGTTTGCCAAATCCACAAATTTTTTTTCACTAGAGACACTGACATCAATCATAGACGCTCTAGGAGGGACACCTGCTGACTTTACAATGAATGTGGTGACGGGTCGCACATTTCATGTCAAGGATTTTGAAACGGTATCTAATGTATTTTTACATTCCGGCAATACTCGAAATAAGTCAACAGAAAAGCAGCGCCATGTGGAGGAGTTGCTACGGAGCCAGAGGATACTGATTCGCATAGCCGCGTCGCACGAAGGTGAGGACGCAGACAACACGCTAGAAGAGATTGGGTTCTTCAAGGATAGTAATGGGGATGTTGTATTGTATGACGGCATAATATCAAAATCATTTTTAAAAAGAGGAAAAAAATTTGAGTCCATAGACGTATTTACCTCCTGGGAGGATGAAGCCCGGCTGCAAAGAAAGAGGAAGTATTTTCAGGATTTATGGAAGGATAATGCAAGACGGTTTGATGTTTATGACTTTATGGACGCGTCAAAGAGTGGATTGATAAAGTACTCGTTTGGTTGGGCCATCGACGATTAGGGCTTGTTGTTCTCAAATGTAATTCGGTTTGTCTTGTAGTATATGATCTCGCCCCGGCTCTCAATTACGGCAACTACAGGCTCCTTACCCATCCTTGTTATATCATCTATGGTGTCACAAAACTCCCTTGCCCCCTTGCGCTTTCCCTGGTTGAGGCCAAATACCAGGAATCGTGCGCCTTTGACTCCAAAGTCGCCTCGATCATACACGCGAAAGTCCATGCCAAACCCAAACCCATCCTTTGCCACATAGCCCCTGGTTCGCAGGTCCCTGTATATTAAATACTTGGAGAGTATGTCGGGATCCTCTTCCTGGCAGGCCTCTAGCAGATCATCAAAACCCAAAGGTGTTTTGTTCAGGGTAACCGACATTCTGTTTATGGCCATCAGATAGAGAGCCTCAAAGGGTTTTAGATTATATCCATCTTCCTCATCATCCCCGTATCCATCAAGGCCCAGCTTGTGGGCGGATGGGCCATCCTTCACCCCAATGCAATCTCCATTTAGCACGCCCTGGATTACTATATCATTCAACTTCCCATGTATGACTACATGTGCATTATAATAGAGTTTATGCGCAGTCACACTTGGCCATATTGAAAGGTTTCCCATTGGCCGGCACCACCTGTTCCGGCTCATCCACATGCGCCCTGCCTGCAGGATTCTGGTATCCCGGTTTGTGTGTAGACACAGATGTGATTGCGCATAAATGCTAATGTATAACCTAAATTCTAAATGTGAGGCCTCCCCAATCTTTGTTGTTTTGTATGGGGTTATGACATTCATTTTGGGGGGCTGTCAATATACTGATTCTGTGTGTTTGGGTTTTTTGTGGTACATAGATGCGTTTGTAGACAGGGCCTGTAATAAAATTCGAGTAGTATATTTACCACCATGACAGCCTTGTAGTGTGGAGATTGATCCTCAGTGGGAGCGCATATTCTGGATTGTTACGTTTGTGGCAGGCTCGGTGATTTTGTGGCGCATTTACACGAAAAAGTATCCCAAAGATTGAGAATGATTAAAATACACTCATACAAATACAAAAGTCATGCATGGTGCCAATTATAGAAAGTGGTCCGGACAGCCCTTTACGCGCAAGGAGTACATCAAGGGCAAGCCACAACCCAAGATAGCCAAGTTCCATGGCGGAAAGCGGGGGGACTATGAATACTCTGTACAACTACTCATAAACGAGAAGGTCCAAATTCGACACATGGCAATTGAGGCATGCCGCCTTACCGCCAACAAAGCCCTAGAGAAGACCACTGGTGAGTCTGCCTACTTTTCTAGGTTGCGCATATACCCGCACAACCTGCTGCGGGAGAACAAGATGATTGCCACTGCCGGTGCCGACAGGCTTCAGGAAGGCATGCGGCGCGCATGGGGTAAGGCGGTCAGTCTAGCCGCCCGGGTCAAGCAGGGCCAGATAATCATGGAGATGTATGTTAATGAGCAGCACATTGAACCTGCCAAAAAGGCTCTCAAGAATGCCTGTGTAAAACTTCCAGGTACTCCCACCATTCGTGTCGTGCCGCTAAAACCGCAGTAATGCATCATGTTTAAGTTATGTGCCAGACGGATTTGATCAGTTTGGAAAACTCGGTCATCTCGGCTTCGGTAGGATTACGTTTCTGCAATCTTCGGCTCTGATATACAAACGAGTTGTATAGTCTGCCCGTTGTCATTCCACGTACGAACTCATCGGTCGGATCGTATCCCAGACTCTCGGCCAGCTGTCGCATCTGTGGTACTTGATTGACTATCTCTTGGACTTTTTGAGACATCTTTTCGTATAATATGTGGTTCATACCAGCTCTTACGAGGCACAGACTAAAAACAATTATACATCATCTCTCTCATGAAAGAGAGGCAGTCGTAGTATAGTTTGGTTATTATGCGAGCTTGCCAAGTTCGCGGCCCGGGTTCAAATCCCGGCGACTGCATTAGATCCTGATTATGTGGGGGATTCTTTGGTCCATACAACCTACTCATTTTCAGCCTCCACTGCCCTGTTTGATATTACCTTCTCTCCAGCCTTCATCACAAATGGTGTCATGAATGTTGTAATTATGGATATTACGCCAATCAGTGGGAACAGAAATGCACTTGCGGCCCCTAGGTCCACACCTGCCTTTACTATGACTATGGAGAACTCGCCCCTAGGCGCGGCAAGTGCCGTAGACACCCGGAGGGAGAATAGGCGTTTCTGCTTGAACAATAGGTTCCCAACAATGCTTCCTCCAAACTTCATAAAGGTGGCTACGCCAATCAGGGCTACGGCAAGCCACATGTAATCACCCAGCTGCGAGAGGTCCATAAGGGCTCCGGTCGATATAAAGAATATTCCCACAAACATATCCTTGATTGGCCTAGTGAGTATCTTGGATACGTTGGCAGACTTTGACTCGGCCACCAGCACACCGGCCAGAAAGGCGCCAATGGCAACAGATAGACCCACCAGATTGGCCAGCAGGGCATAGCCAAAGCAGAGGCCTAGCAGAGACAGCAGTAGTATCTCACGATGCTCGGTGGATGCCACCCGGTCTATGAGTGGCGGGATTATGCGCATGCCTATCGTAAAGGTACCGCCAATCAGTCCCGCGCCCACCATAACCACCACAATCAACCCTTCAACGGATATTGTTCCGGCCAGGGCCACGGACTGTAGTGTGGATATCAGTATCACGGCGATTACATCTTCTACTATCAGTATACCCAAAATCATCAGTGATGACCTGTTCTCTATGCGTCCCATATCCTCAAGTATCTTGACAATCACAGCGGTACTCGATATCGACAGCGCCGCAGCAATAAACAACGAGTCCATAAAACTCATACCCATGGCGCTAGCCGCATAAAATACCACACCCAGTGCAGAGAACAGTCCTATGGAACCTGCTCCTATAGCCACACCCCCTATGCTGCGAATCTTTCTGTATGGAAACTCAATTCCTATAACAAACAGTAACAGTATGATACCTATCTCCGCAAAGAGATGTAGTGCGGTTATATCACCCAGAATGCTAGCACCGCCGGGCAGACTCCATTTCAGATTAAACTCTTGAAATATCCAGGTCCACAACGGCGATATGGGACCCAAAAGCATTCCAGCAAACAGATACCCGATAATTATTGGTTGATTTATCTTGAAGAATGCTAGGGTTACTACGGCACCAACAATCATGATAAAAGCCATATCCGTAATAAAGTCCCAGTGAGGCATCTCGGGGGACAGCTCAGCCATTATGCGGTTGACGGTCTGGTATGCGGCATCGCCAAAATTAGAATCCTGAAGAAAATAGCCCTGCATACAGTATGGTATGTTTTAGACCATAAAAACAGTTTAGATGTCGGTGTGGTTTTTGTGATTGCGCCTACAAATTATGTGGTAAACAGGATGTATTATATAGAATCATCTAGTATTATTCCCATAATTTTGTATTCAAATAGCGATAACGTGTGGTCGCATGTCACAGGATAGAATGTATCATGAGATAATAGTAATCTAAAAAACTATTAGACAGTATATGACACACAAGATGGTAATGAAGACAGAAGCGTTAGTCACCCCACAGCTTTTGTCGTGGGCGCGTAAACGACGAGGAATGACAACATCCGAGATTGCCGCCAAGATGAATGTACCGTCAGATGTTGTCGTCGCCTGGGAGGCGGGAGACAAGAGGCCCACATTCGCACAGGCCCAGGTATTTGCCAAAAAACTCCACATCCCGTTCGGGTACCTATATCTTCACGAATCACCTATCGAAAGGATGCCACTTGTGGACTTTCGGACAACGAGGGGTGGTATTTCTGAGCCCAGTCCGGATCTTTTAGACTTACTAACAGATGTTCTGGGCAAGCAACAGTGGTTAAGGGACTACAGAAGGTTTGAGGGCTACGTCCATCCACCATTTGCTGGTCGCTTTGGCATCACGGACTCAGAAGATGTGATAGCAGAGGATATGCGCGATATACTTGATGCTGAAGATGCCAGGAAGTATGCCCACAGCATGGATGACTTTTTGGAGTATCTTGTGCAAAATACCGAAGAGTCTGGAATTGCAGTGATGCGTAGCGGGGTGGTTCGTGGCAACAACCATCGCCCCCTGGACAGAGCCGAGTTTCGCGGGTTCTCAATACATGACAATATTGTGCCTTTAGTATTCATCAACACCTGTGATTTTAAGTGGGCCCAGATCTTTACACTAGTTCATGAAATTGCACATATCTGGATTGGCAAAGGCGGGGTATCAAATCCGGATTACGAATTACAGTACAGCCTACAGGAGAAGCCGGTAGAGCTGCTCTGTAATCGCGTTGCCGTCGAGATGTTGGTTCCGCGAGGCGATCTCCTATCATACTGGAAAACTAAAGATGTACTAGAGGAGAATCTGGACGGTCTGAGGAAACGATACAAAGTCAGTGATATGATAATACTACGCCAGGCACTCAACAATAACCTGATAGACATATCAGAGTACAGGATGCGTTATGCACAACTAGTCAAGCTGACCAGGTCTGTGGAATCTGATACTGATGATGTCAATAACTCTGGTGGAGACTTTGATAGCGCCCTAATCACCCGAAATGGAAAGATGTTTACAGAGGCAGTAATCAACAGCACGGTACACGAAGACGTACTGTGGAGTGAAGCGGCCGATATGTTAGATGTCAAGGTCAAAGAGATTTCCGGAATAATGACGTATCTTTATGGGAGTTAATTGGTTTGGTCGATTACTGGTTGGATAGCAACGTCTTCATTGAGGGTGAAAAGTGGGGGGGGCCCTATTGGCTCTATCCGGTACCGCGATTCTGGATAAGTTTGAATCATATGTCCGATGTTGGCCTGCTGGCATGCCCCAGCATGATATATGCTGAGCTGCAAGATTCCCGAGATGGTCAACCCAGCTGGGCTAGGGAACGTAAAAAAGCAGGTATGTTCATGGACCCGGATGTCACAGTACAGCAGGAGTTCCAAAATATATGCGCATACATGATAGAATGTTATGCCGACAACCAGTATAGACGAAGATTTTTGGACAGAGCAGAGCCGTGGGTAATCGCTCATGCGCTTGGTCAAGGAGGAATGGTTGTTACGCACAAACCAAGAGAACCAAAGACAGTCAGCAGGGTGAAGATACAGGATGTATGCGCACATTTTGGCGTACGCTGTATTGATGTTGAGCAAATGTTCCAGTATCATGGACTCTCTTACACATAACGTATCATGATAAAAACTCATGATGTGTCAATTGCCTCATGGGTATTTTTAGAGTCATATGAAGGGAACATCATCGGTTCCACCCGCAGGAACGAATGATTCGTGGTTGTGACATCATTGTGTCTCCTAGGGTCCCATATGCTACCTGATGCTTCATGGTAGAGGTATTGGCCGCTACATACGATAGGGCACATACTGCCAGACCCCACAACGTATGTGGGTTTAGCTATGCCTATTTTTGCTAGTATTTTTATTAAGGTATTTAGTACCAAAATCATGGCAACTGAGAACTTTGAGATGGACTATTCAAAGTATGACTTTAAGGATTCCACAGAGATGTATGTGCACCTAAGCAAGAAGGGACTATCAAAGGATACCATAATTGGAATCAGTAAGATGAAGGAGGAGCCACAATGGATGCTGGACTTTAGATTGAGATCATTTGAGATATTCATGAAGAAGCCCATGCCAAACTGGGGGGCAGACCTCTCAAGTATAGACTTTCAGAACATATACTACTATGCAAAGGCTGCCGAAAAGACAGAGAAGAGCTGGGACGAGGTGCCTGAGGATGTAAAGAACACGTTCGACAAGCTGGGCATACCAGAGGCCGAGAAGAAGTTTCTGGCCGGCGTGGGTGCACAGTACGAGTCCGAGGTAGTATATCACAACCTGCGCGAGGACCTAGAAAAACAGGGAGTTGTGTTTCTAGATACAGATACTGCCCTCAAAGAGAAGCCCGACATATTTAGAAAGTACTTTGGCAAGATAATTCCACCCGAAGACAACAAGTTTGCCGCCCTGAACAGTGCAGTATGGAGCGGTGGTTCTTTCATATACGTCCCCCCGGGCATCAAGGTAGATATGCCGCTACAGGCATACTTTAGAATTAATGCCGAAAACATTGGACAGTTCGAGAGGACTCTCATAATAGTTGATGAAGGCGCCGAGGTACATTACATAGAGGGCTGTACAGCACCAGTATACTCGTCTGAATCACTGCATTCGGCAGTGGTGGAGCTGGTAGCCCTCAAGGATGCCCGCCTACGATACACTACAATACAGAACTGGAGCAATGATGTGTATAATCTGGTGACAAAGCGTGCATATGCCTATGATGGTGCTACTGTGGAATGGATTGATGGTAATATCGGTAGCAGAATAACCATGAAGTATCCGGGAGTATACATGCTAGGCGAGCGTGCCTATGGCGAGACATTATCCATAGCCTTTGCAGGCAAGGGACAGCACCAGGATACAGGAGCAAAGATGGTTCATTTATCACCAAACACCACCTCAAAGATAACATCAAAGTCGGTCAGTCGCCTAGATGGCCGCACGACATACAGAGGGCTCTTGAATGTGGCAAAGGGCGCCACAGGCGTAAAATCCACCGTCCGTTGTGATGCACTCCTGTTGGATGACACATCCAAGACCGACACCTACCCATACATGGAGATAAATGAGGAGGATGCCACCATTACGCATGAGGCCACCGTGGGCAAGATTGGCGATGAGCAGATATTTTACCTGATGACTAGGGGATTTAGTGAGGAGGATGCATTGTCACTCATAGTAAATGGATTCATGGAGCCGTTCACAAAAGAACTCCCTATGGAGTATGCAGTAGAGCTGAATCGCCTCATAAAGCTAGAGATGGACGACTCGGTGGGCTAGCCCTATATGACAAAATCGTTATCACTGCTGGATTCACAACACATAAAGTCAATATCAGTACTATCAGACGAGCCCCAGTGGCTCCGGCAGTACCGTCAGGACTCTCTGGCAAAGTATGGCAGTATGCCGCTGGAGACATCGCCATTGTACAGCAAGTATACCAACGCAGCAAAGATGAACCCCCAAGATATATCCGTCTCAAACGATACAAGTAACAATGCACCATCCATACTGACACAGCGTCTTGAGGACTTGAAGACAGAGTCGTATGCATTGCAGATAGGTACACAGGTACAGGTACACCTGACCAGGGAGGCATCATCAGAGGGTGTTACTGTACTACCCATATCAAAGGCAGTATTAGACTATTCGAATATACTACAGCAGGCCCTAAAGTCATCATCCTCATCAGAGGATAGGTTCACTGCCCTGAATAATGCGGCCTTTAATACGGGGGTATTTGTGCATATACCAGACAATGCCACAATATCAGAGCCAATCCATCTTGTATCTACGCTTGCCGATGATGGTATATCGGTAATATCGCGAAATGTCGTATCGGTGGGAAAGAGTAGTAGCGCCAGAGTGGTACAGGAGCTGTACGGCGGAGGTACTAATCAGGCATATCTGGAATTGTTAAACTGTATGGTAGGAGAGGGTGCCAAAATAGACCTCACTACATTACAGATGATGAACCCTGAGTCATACAACTTTTCCACGCGAAGGACCGAGCTGGCTAGAGACTCCAAGACAAACTGGTATTTGGGGCTGTTTGGATCACAATTATCTAGGTATAGAATAGCATATCATTTGAACGGGGAGGGTGCCTCTGCCAATGACTCGGAAGTTATATTTGGAGACAGTTCTCAGTCATTCGACATCCAGGCAGACATGACGCACAACAGGCCATATACGGAGGGCCGCATTACCGAAAAATCAATTCTCCGGGACAAGTCCAACTCTCTATTCAAGGGCATGATAAGAATAAACCCGGATGCGGCAAAGTCAAGCTCATACCTGTCTGGAAGATCAATATTGCTGAGCCGTACTGCCAAGTCCGATGCCATACCCGGCCTCGAGATACTGACCAACGATGTAAAGGCCACCCACTCGGCATCCGTGGCACAGATAGACGAGGAGCAGATATTCTATCTGATGTCCAGATGCCTGAGCCGCGAGGGTGCAGAGAGGACTATTGTAGAGGGATTTCTAGAGCCATTATCCCGTCGCATGTCCACGCAGATTCGCGCCTGGATTGCCCATCTCATAGAGTCAAAGTGGGAGGGTCGCGGCCTAGCCATAAACACCGACGAGGAGTTAAGAAAGTTTGTAGAGGTTGAAGAGACCCGATACAACGAGGATGCCGAAATAGAGCAGCACTACAAGTATAGGAGATGAGATTGTATGTGGACCAAAGTGTGTAGCGAGGATGACATAAAGGATAACAGTATTCTAGCAAAAGACATTGGAGACCGCCAGTTGATGATATGTCGCATATCAGATACGATAACAATTACAGACCGCATATGCACGCACGAGTATGCGGATCTCAGTTGTGGCTTTGTATCGCCGGACGGTGTTCGTTGCCCCCTGCACCTGTCGGTCTTTGATGTAAATACGGGCGAATCCCTGAATCCGCCGGCCACAGAGCCGTTAACTGTATTCAATGTTAAAATAGAGTCAGGTGAGATATATGTGGAGGTATAATGCAAGTCAGTCTTCTTAATATACGAAAGGACTTCCCCATACTGTCCAGAACAGTCCGGGGAGGCAAGCCATTGATATATCTAGACAATGCAGCAACAACGCAGAAGCCAAACCATGTGGTGGATACCATCTCAGATTATTACAGGAACTATAATGCCAACACGCACAGGGCCATATACGCACTAGCTGAGGAGGCCACCGAAAAGTATGAATCCGTCAGGGACCGCGTCGCCAAATTTTTGAACATACAGGAGAGGTCACATATAATATTCGTGCGCGGCACAACTGAGGGAATAAACCTAGTGGCGTATGCGTGGGGCAGGCCAAACATTACAAAAGGGGATGTTATAGTAACTACAGAGTACGAGCATCACTCCAACATAGTTCCATGGCAGCTACTCTGCAAGGAGAAGGGCGCCACATTAAAGTACATACCCATAGATGAGCAGGGCCGTCTGATGCTAGACATACTTGACGGCTACATAGCAGAGGAGAATGTAAAGATGGTGACATTCAGCCTGATGTCCAACGTCTTGGGTACGATTACAAATGCACACGCAATAATGTCCAAATGTCGGAAGGTACAAATCCCCACGCTGATTGATGCCGCGCAGGCCGTGCCACACATGAGGGTTGATGTATCATCACTAGGATGTGACTTTTTTACATTCAGTGGTCACAAAATGATGGGCCCTACCGGAATTGGTGTTCTGTATGCAACCCAGAGAATGTTAGACAAGATGAGTCCGTTCCACGGGGGCGGAGATATGATTCGCGAGGTTCACAAGCAGGAATCCACATGGAACGACCTGCCGCACAAATTCGAGGCGGGCACTCCAAACATAGCAGATGTAATAGGCCTTGGTGCCGCCGTGGACTATCTAGAACGCATAGGCATGGACAATATAAGGGCACATGAGATGGAGTTGACATCATACGCGCTGAATCGCATGCGCCAAATACCCGGTATTACAATATACGGCCCTACAGATATAAAAGAGCGAGGAGGGGTGATATCCTTTAACTTTGCGGATGTGCACCCCCATGATGTGGCCCACATAGTGGATGAGGAGGGTATAGCCATCAGGTCAGGGCACCACTGCGCCCAAGTACTGATGGAGGAGTTGGATGTGGCAGCCACATCCAGGGCCAGCTTCTACGTGTATAATACCAAGGAGGAGGTAGATGCACTGATTGACGCACTACAGAAGGTAGCAAGGGTGTTCAAACTTGAGTAGCCGGGACATATACCATGAGATGATTGTGGACTACTCGCGAAACCCCGTAAACTTTGGCAAGATGGAGAATCCGGATGTCACATATCATGATGCCAACCCCCTCTGTGGTGACAGCATAGATATTGATCTAAAGATAGACAACTCGAAAGTATCGGATATCAAATTTCATGGCAAGGGCTGTGCCATATGCATGGCATGCTCATCGGTACTAACAGAGATTACAAAAGGCAAGAGCCTAGATGAGGCACGCAACATATCAAAGCATGATATTTTAGGTGAATTGGGGCTTGAACACCTTCAGGCCGTCAGGATAAAGTGCGCCCTGTTGTCATTGAAGACGTTAAAGTTTGCCCTGTACACTTATCTGGCCAAAGAGGATCAAAGCATAGCAGACTCGCTAAAAGAGGAAGCCGCTGCGCTGTACTAATGGACATCTCACTTGCCATACGCCGTACAATATATAGCCACTTTAACCAAGTCGATACGATATTCACCAACGATCAAATTCTAGAGATAATGGTAAGGGACGGCATGGTTGAAGAGGCCCTCACAGTAGATGATGTGGAGGGCCACTTTCAAAGTTTGTGTAAGGATGGGGTAGTTAGAAATGTTGGGCAGAATTTCACTACAATGTATCTCAAGTTATTTGAGCCCCTGCAACCGGTACAGTGTGAAGAATGCGGACAGATTCCATTATACGTAGAAGAGCCGCGCAATTGCATAGTGTGTGGGGGTACGATTACACAATAGAGTACCTCCCACAATAACGAATTATGTATATCCGCGATATAATTGCGTCTTCAATCATTTGAAGGATATGCAGAGAGGTGGTGACCTAAGGTGACGTAATACTGCGAAAAAACCATATTATTGTAGGGCGTTCAGGCATTAAGTCAAAAACATACAAGTCGTGAGTGCAGTAACGCAGATAGTGAGAACCGAAATAGGAAGATGCTCAAGTGTATGGGGTGAGGCATGTAACAAACGCCGATGGTAATGCGACAGTAAATATGATTCAGTGGGGAACAACAAGAGAGGTTCCCGCGGGAGTAGTCCTCAAAAGACACAGAGGGCCGGACCCGGAATCCACCTGTTTGTGCAGTTCCGGATATCAAACAGCGGCATGAGAATCAAATATGCAATCAAGTGTCATGAAGTATCCGAGAGGGTATGCATGTGTTACGCGTTTGTCTCATTTATATAAGTCCACCACCCACAACACATGGTGCCTAGAGTGAACAGTTTTTCGGATTCTGAAAGGCCGTCACATATGTCTGACAAGTTTAGATACGAATTGATAAAGAAGTTAGGTCCACAAAGAGCGTTTGGCCTTGTGAAGAGCATGACTGATGATGAGGATTTACTCAGTCATGCAGTGAAGGTGCAACTCCCCGCTCACATAAGCACAAAGGATATCTTGGGAATGTATCCGGTTACCGTAGCCAGACAAATCGCAAATTGTTGGGGACTTGACCAAAGTGGTAAAAAAGACCAGATCATAGAGAATATCATAGTGAGTATGGTCGATGCCATACCGAATATAATAGACAAAATGTCTGCCAAGGAGCTCAAGGTACTAGAGTATATCGCCGAGCACCGCAGCCTAAATATCAGAAAGGCGCGGCGCATGTTCAATACTTTGCTTGTCAAACCAGGACCTTTCTTCGATTCGTTTGACGCATTTATGGCGGTCTACGTTCGTATGGGCATTCTCATAGTGGGGACCAGGAGACTCAAGGATACGGACCACTACATAGTCACCATGACGTCAGATGTGAAGCGCATAATGACCAAACATGCAGGATGGAATGTTGTGTCTGATGTCGCCCAAGATGGGCACAAGGAGACCAGCACAGGACGAACCGCCCAGCGGACGCGCAAACAAGAACGTAAACCCATAATTATGCCCTTGCCGCCTGAGCTTGCACTAAATCAAGGCCACAGTATATTCAAGAAAGACAGGATCGAAATAAAACCCGGAGACATTTTTATTAACACATTTGAGGCCATGGCCGCATACGCCATTACAAAATACAAAAATGAGTTCATAGCACAAAGACTACACTGCCCCTACAAAGTCACAAACATGAGCATCGGATTCGCATACAAACAGCAGATGACATGGTTTCTTGCAAAATGGATAAATCCGGCAACAAGAACCACCATAGCAGAAGAGTTCATCAAGGAGTGTGTCGATGACAAGGAGACTGCCGATGAGATCATGCAGTTTACCCATCTCTTCTCGGACATATTTATGGTGATTGGACATGACGGCGACGACATTGTGGCATATGGGACGCGTACAGATAGGACATACAAAATAGTGACCGCCTGTGGAAAGAGTGTTTATAAAATTGATTCCATATTTGAGGGTCTCATACACCCGTACGGAAAAAAGTACAGGACATGCGGCATATTTCTCAGTATTGCTCCCGGAAAGATAAAGAATGATCGTATTACTCCAAGGCATCTTAAATATGGTATAGAGTAAACCCATTTTGTTATGTTTGCCAAAGTTATATAGTAATTTTAAATTCATCCATTATTTCGGAGAGAGTAATCAGAACCAGCCACATTCATATCATATACTCGAAGATGTGATTGGTGATCATTTTACATGCATTATAGAAGTTTTGAGATAATCTGATCCTGTGGCCACAATGTCGTATTCCCATATCACATGTCATACTCCTCTGGACTATCAGGCTTGGTTCTAAGAGTATGATTTGTAGTATTTTGTATATGGGACGCCCCCAAACAACTGTGATACGTTGCTGTTTTCAGGTAAAATTTGTATAATTTGAAAACCCCCTGTCTCATCAAGGATAACCCTTAGAATATCAAGCTGCTGAGTATGTATATGACATATCCGGCCACTAGGACCATACCCACACGATAGTCTAGTTTTCCGGACTTTATAGATATGAAGAGTGCCATGCTGAATATGATCATTATAGCATAGTCTTGAAATATTACCGGGGCCACATGTATGCCGGCAATGGTGGCCGACACACCCATGATCATCAATATGTTGTAGATGTTGCTCCCGATTATGTTGCCCACCCCAATATCTATCTGGCCCTTTCGGATTGCCAGTATCGATGTAATAAGCTCGGGCAGCGATGTCCCGATGGCGATGACAGTAACGCCTATGATCATTTCAGGTATGTTGAATGCTTCTGCGATGGCTACTGCGTTATCCACGGTCAGTATGGCCCCAACGTATAACAACCCCACACCAATACCCAACAGGCCAAAGGACCTTGCGTTAGAGTATGCTGGTTTTGAGTCTTCCGTGTCGGTATTGGTATGTATGTTGCGACGGGACTGCCTGATTATATAGATGGTGAATCCACCCAGCATGGATATCAGTATAATGCCATCAATCTGAGATATCTCACCGTCTATGGACATTACAACCAGCAAGACCGAAAAGCCCACCATTATGGGTATTTCGCGAAACAGTATCTTGCGGCTCATTGCCAGTGTCACCAGTAGCGTGGAGACACCTATCACCAGCCCTATATTGGCAATATTGCTCCCCACGATATTACCAAGAATTATATCCCCATGGTCTCCGGCAGCAGCAATGCTAGCAGCCAGTTCAGGGGTGGATGTACCGTATGCGACCACGGTCATGCCGACCACTAGGCTCGATATGCCCATGCGCCTAGCAATACTCTCACCCCCGTTTACAAGACAGTTGCCACCATAACACAGCATTAGTATGCCCACCGCCGTGAGCGCCGCATTTATTAGTAAATCCATCATGTTAGCTTCTTGGATTTTTGTATCTGTATCTGTCTATCTTTATGAGTTCGGCGTACGAACCAAACTCTGATGGGTCTGCCACATCCAGACCCGCCTGGCCAGGTTCCTTATCAAACCGTCTCCTTATATTATATGATGTGGTACGCTCGGCCGGGATACGACCCATATCCACAATCATCTTGCGTATATGGGACGGCCTGAGAAGCTGACCATGCCCGGCTCCCGCAGATGTAGATATACTCTCGTTTATCAGTGTACCTCCAAAGTCATTTGCTCCCCACAGCAACAGTAGTTGGGCCATCCTGCCGCCTTCCTTGACCCAAGACATCTGTATGTTGTCTATATTATGTAGCATTATCCGAGATATGGCATGTGTCAAGAGTACATCCACGCCTCCAGCTCCGGCCTTTATAGAGTCATGCAGTCTATTCTTGTACATAGGAGCCTCCTGTGCTATAAAGTCCAGTGGAACAAACTCGGTGAACCCACCAGTCTCTCTTTGAATATCGCGTATCAGTGCCATGTGTCGTACGCGCTGCCCAATGGTCTCCATGTGACCAAACATCATGGTGGATGTGGTACGAATTCCCAGCGAGTGGGCAGTCTCTATAACCTTTTTCCAGGATTCGACGGTTATGCGGCCAGGAGATATTTTATCCCGAAGTTTTTGATCAAGAATCTCCGCAGAGGTCCCCGGCAGCGTATCAACGCCTGCCTCCCGGAGTCGTAAGAGATATTCACGGATTGTGATGTTGGACCTCTGTGCTCCATACAGCACCTCTTCGGGGGAGAATCCATGTATGTGTATGTCGGGCAGCTCTGCCTTTATGGAGCGGCATATATTCTCGTATGTGTCAGGTGCCATATCCGGTGGCAGTCCGGCCTGTATGCACACCTCTGTAGCGCCCAGTCGGTGGGCCTCGGCGGCCCGACGCACTATCTCGGATACAGGCAGCATGTAGCCCTCATCCTCCCTAAAATCTCTGCTGAATGCGCAGAACCCACACTGTCTTATGCAGACGTTGGTAAAGTTGATGTTACGATTCACGACATATGTGACAACATCACCCACTCTGTTGTATCGCAGTATGTTGGCCACCATTCCCACCAGATGAATGCTTGTATCTCTAGCAGAGTACAGACTGATGCCATCAGATATTGTAATCTCGTGTCCGGAGAGGGCCCTATCCAGTATGTGACTGATCAGGGGGTCGGCCTCCCGAAATATCGCATCCATACGGGCATTCAATGCCAGTACCACTCCGCCACCAGCATGTTCGAATCCGATATAAGGGACATCTGCTCTTTTAGATTCTGGGGCACCATGTGCGCAAACTCAGGATATACGGGGAACCTACATTTCAGTGTATAGCCAGAGTCAGTACATCTCTGGGAGACATCCTTTATCCGCGGCCATGTAAATTCCGGATTCACAAAGTCCTGCGTGAGTGGGGATATTCCACCCCAGTCGTTTATGCCCGAATTGATGTATAGCTGATATGCATCGGGAGATAGGTTTGGTGGTATCTGTATATTCATGGTCGGAATCATGATTCGTGCCAAGGCCACCAATATCATGAATTGTGTTGTGTCTGCTGCCGGATGGCTCCTCATGGCAGTGTCATTCTTTGGGTGAAAGTTCTGCAGTATCATCTCCTGTATGTGACCATATTGGCGATGTATATCACGTATTGTAATTATGGAATCAATCGCCTCCTCAATGCTCTCCCCTATTCCCACCAGTATTCCCGTAGTAGTGGGAATCCTCTCCCTCCCCATATCCTTTAAAACCCTTATGCGTTCTTTTGGTCTCTTGCTGGGGGCCAAGTGGTGCGGCATGCCACTTTTAATGAGTCGCTCACTGGAGTTCTCCAGCATCAGCCCCACAGAGACGTTTGTCTCAGATAGTATTCGAATCTCATCTCTATTTAGGTTGCCGGCATTTGTGTGTGGAAAGAGGCCGCCCTTCAGGCACATCTCCGATACATGTGCAATATACTCAGGTGTGGAGGAGTAGCCCTCCTGTCTCAACCACTCCCTGACTTGAGGGTACGCCTCCTCGGGCCGCTCACCGGTCACCAGCAGGGCCTCTACACATCTGTATCTTTTGGCCAAATGTATCATCTCTTTTACCATATCGGTACTCATCATGGATAGTTTGGATTGGGTGGGCTGTGCCTTGTATGTGCAGTAGGAGCACGTATCCCGGCAGAGATTTATCACATTCAGAAACACCTTCTTTGAGAAGGTGATTGTGTCTCCTTTGTGTCTGTCCCGCGTCTTGGCTGCGGCCGCAAATATGTCGGCAGGATTCTTGAGGGCGTCGTAATACGCCTGAATATAGTCGGATTTTGACCCATCATGCTGTATTATATGGTTTAGACTCTCCGAATCAAAGACAAGGTTACTCAATATACCTTACGCTGAATAGTTCATATTTAATCCTGCGTAAGCCCTTCAGACTTTATCAGTAGTCAGGGTCCGTAGGGGTGAGTTCCCCGCATCCAGATGTTAGGGGCACCATGTACACGATCACTATACATGTAGTGGCCATACTTTTCTCATAAAACGTCAGGCAGAATATGAAATCGCGGTAGGCGCAGTCACATCACAACCACGAACCATTTACTATTTCGGGAGTCCATTTCATCTATTCGCCGGGTCGCTTGTCCAGAATCAATGTCTCCTCAATCAGGTTGCCATCACGCAACAGCTGGACTGCCAGCTCATCGCCAACAGCCTTTGAGCGCTGTAGATGTATCAGTATGTCGGATATCTTGCGCACATCAATATCATCTACACGTATTAGAATGTCTCCCCCCACTAGAACCTCATCGCCCTCATGTATTACAGTTGTATTTGAGCCTATCAGTCCGGCCCGGCTGGCAGGACTATCCTCAATTACATCTATTATCAGAAAGCCACGGCTTTCAGTGAGGTTTAGTATCTTGGCCAGTCTGGGATTTATATCCAGTCCCGATACTCCAATCCAGGGGTGGTCATACTTTCCCTCCAATATCAGTGTTGGAATTATCTTTGTGACGGTCTGTGAGGGTACGGCAAATCCCACGCCATTAAAGTTTCCGGTATTTGTCTGTATGGCAGTATTTACCCCTATCAGCTCTCCACGCATATTCAAGAGCGGACCGCCCGAGTTTCCTGGATTTATAGCTGCATCCGTCTGTATAACATCGGGTATGGAAAAGCCTGTATCCTCGTCCGGCAGCAGTCTGTTCAGCTGGCTCACGATGCCAGAGCTCATCGAGCCGGAGAGGCCAAAGGGGTTTCCTATAGCGGCCACCTGCTGTCCTACCTTCAGCGTGCTGGAGTTGGCCAGCGTCAGGGGTTGAAGTAGTTCGGGTTCAGTATCCACACGGACCACCGCCAAGTCGGTGTGTGTATCAACACCCACTATCTCGGCCTCATATACTAATCCGTCCAGAAATGTCACCTCGGTCTTTAGTGAGTCCTCAACAACATGTGCGTTGGTGATGATATGACCCATCTTATCAAACACTATACCCGAACCCACACCATTACGATTCAAATCCATCTCACCGGTTGCATTTCTACTCACAGTTAATCTTACCACACTGGCTTCTGTGTTTTCAAATATCTCTACCAGAGTGAGGTCTACAGACTCGGTGACATCTACAGAGGGTGGCATCACATTGACAGATGCCGCATCTCCGACTACCGGCGCAGTAAGTGTGAATGTGGCTACCAGTATTGCCACTGCCAAGGCGGCCAGTCCGCCGCCTATGTATGCTGCTCCATTCACCACAAAGTACGCTATAATTATACGTCTAAAAATCTTACGAAATTATAGATTTCCGGAATTTTGTCGAGATTGAAGGTGCACTCCTAAATATCCATGGGACTTTGGGGCGTATTGCTCATTGTATACTGCCGTCCTCTCCAGGATACAGAGTTTTGCCTGCCAACACTCAGCATGCCTGCCAGAAATCCTGCCACAATTACTGCCCCGCCCAAGGGACAGGCCAGTGCATTGTAAAGTTTGATCTTTAGAACATGAGATTCGACTATTGCACCACACAGTATCATAGAAGATGCGACAAGGGAACTGGACCATAGTGTGGTCGACATTATGCCGCCATCCAGCGTAGCAGAGTACAGAAAGACTGGAAATGGTAGGAACAGGAGGAACAGGACCGCCAGAAATATGCCCGTGGCGGCCCTAGCAGACTGTAGATATAGTGGTATCATGAGTCTCTTTAGAGCGTGCCATAGTGTTGGGCCGTCCCGCGCCCAGATGGCCTCAAACATATCATCAGCCAGCACCATCTTTAGCCTATATCCCATATCCTTTACTTTTCTTCCCAGAGAGCCATCCTCTATGATCTCCTGACGAACGCCCTTGTGCGTTCCAACGGACTCGTAGACGTCCTTGGGCATTAGAAAGAAGCTGCCAAAAAAGTAGCCGGTCTTTTTGTTTGGGTTGTTCACGTTTAATGCCGAAAAGCGCGTATGTAGAAATGTCGATATCATGGGCAGTGTTATGCGTGTCCAAAATTCATTGGCCCTTATTAGTGGAATTGCGGTTAGTGCGTCAAGATTCTCTGCTTTCAGATGACTCACTGCCGTGGATATCATGTTGTGGGAGAAGATGGTGTCCGAGTCGGTGAATAAAAGTAACGTGCCGGTGGAATTGTTATAGCCCTCCATGCAGGCCCAGTTCTTCCCCATCCAGCCATCCGGTTTGGGTCGTGCGTTCACCAAACGTATCTTTGTGTACCTGTCCGCATAGTCGGATATTATACTCTCGGTCGAGTCCTCAGATGAGTCGTTGATGGCAATGACTTCATATTCAGCATAATCTTGTTTTGCGAGGCTTTCCAGACAGCGTCCAATGTACTCCTCTTCGTTCCGGGCAGGAAGTATAACCGACACCATGGGCCCCGTCTGTACATCAGAGGAATGTGTGCGTATGTGTGGTGTGAGGCGAAACGTGCGCATGATTCCCCAAATCAGTACGAGCCAAGCTAGTGCCACTATCACCATCAGGCCCGTCAGAACGCCATAAATTATATCCAGCATCACTCTGCCTGACCCTCGGCCTCGTTTTTTATTAGAGCCAGCGCCTGCCGCGTACCATTCTCTATGTGTCCGGACAACATTTTGGTAAACATCTTCATCATTCCAGACATCTCTACATTCCAAGTTACACTTAATGTGGTGGACTGCTCATCACCGGTAACCACAATCTCCTTACTGCCCTTGATTATCCCCTCTACAAATTGGGCATCTATACGGGTGGGAGGGTACAGCATTACATCCTGTATGCATTTTTTATCCCTAAAGGCTATGGTTATCTCACGTTGTATACGGTCCCCATCCCTAGATATGTTTCTAATACTCTTTGTTCCCTTCCAGAATTTGGGTTCTGCGTCTAGGTCCGAGACAATCCCCCAGACAACTTCGGGTGGAGCCCTAATAGGCACAGCTACGTTGATTACCGCCATGACATATGTAATATACAAGCATCATACATATATTGTGTTTCGCCGTATGAGGTATACCGTGATGGGTACTGTGCCTAAAATCCGGAACCGTAACTCCAGTTTCAATGGCACATACCACTCTTCCGTCACGGCAGTTTATAATATGCCGTATTATTCTGGTTGTTGATGGAAGATATATCATATGATGACTTTGTACGGCTAGATATACGGGTGGCGCGCGTGGTATCGGTTGATACAATACCAGGAAAAAGTAGAATATGTCAGGCAGTCATAGATGTGGGTAACCAGACAAGAACTGTAATAGTTGGAGGAGTCCAGCATTATACTCCGGACAGTCTCATAGGGAAGACTGTCGTGGTACTGTTTAATCTAGAGCCTAGAACCATATCAGGTGTTACATCCGAGGGAATGTTGCTGGCAGCAGATGTCAACGACAAGCCCTTCTGGCTGACCGTACCAGAAGAGGTTCCACCCGGCAGTCGCATAAAATAATGTTATACAATGCATAAAATCAAACTTTAAAATTTGTCCGAAGGTTAATCTAGTTATATATGATACAGTGCAGAGGGTGGGATTTGAACCCACGAACCCCTGAGGGAAAGGATTTCTTATGACGATCTTGAGTCCTTCTCGGTTGACCGGGCTTCGATACCTCTGCAAATAGTTTTGATATATTATGTTATATATCTGAAACCGCCAAAATGTACCTAAACTGAAACAGTATCACCAGAATTGTTCTCACCAGGCCGCTTGTAGTTTGCAGGTAACAGCTCACCGTTCTGAGATCAAGTATATAAAGTTCAAATTCCATTCGGTGTAATGATTCTCCGTTTTTAGCTATGTTATATACTAAGATTAATGGATTTGATTTCGCCGACATAGCCTGGTCAAATCAGGATGATAACAGTAGGGTTTTTGGACAAAAAGTTTGATGCACAGGAAAAGGTGATTACGGAGCATGAAACGGTGATTGCCCATTTGAGGGAGGAGATTATGCAAAAGGATAACTACAGAAGAGAATAAAAGAATTGGAGGAGGGACCTCACAGGGTAAAACACGTAAGCGTGGTGGAGGAAGCTCTAGAGGTTATAACGTACGCAAATACAAGGAGTACCCGCACCAGCATACAAAGAAAAGTAAACCCAACTATACTGATTTGTACGAATTTTTCACAGTACAAAAAATGACCGACCTGACATTCTGTCCCACCTGTGGCAGCGCCCTTTCAAATCCGACAGGCTCGTATACGCGTAAAACAGAGGATGTTACGGATGGGCGGTGGACAAGAACGGAGTGGACCATAATGCGAAGATACTGTAAGAGCTGCTGCAGGCAACACTCTGCAAGACCCCCTGGCGTACTACCAAAAGGGCTCTTTGGAACAACGATAATGTCTCAGGTGTTTGTAATGCGAAGCCTTGCCATACCATATGAAAAGATTCAGACCCTAATACACATGATGTTTGGCAAATCCATAACCGTCTCTGCAATTATGAACATGTG